>CALZJI010000360.1 GCA_945787615.1 uncultured Chromatiaceae bacterium
AATCTCAATCGCAAAATCCTCGAATTAGCCGGGCTAGTCCTGCGGTTTCGCTCAATCGGATTGTCCAAATCTGACCCAAATCTGGGCGCGAAAAATACGAAGTTATTTTTTCGCGAGCCCTTTGTAACAACGGTTATCAATTGCCGTGATAAAATGCTGAAAGGATTGAGAGGGACGTTTTCTCGAAATATAACGCATTAAAAGAAAGGAAATTGCCTTGACTGACAAGAGTCCACTTCGCGAAGCGCAGGAAAAGTTTATTGTACATGTGCCCCTAAGAGCAACTGGTCAAGAACGCCGACGTTTGAGTGAAGCTAGCGGTTGTACGCTATTCACCGACGTTGTTGCACCGTGTGATATGCCGCCTTATCCCCGCGCCATTGTGGAAGGATTTTTGGTCAATGCCGCGGAGACGCAGGGTGCTTCCGAACAATCACCAAAGTCGTTCACAATTGCCGGGGAGGTTATGCCGGGCGACGAGACGTCTCCCGCCATTAACGTTGGCGAAGCGATACGCGTAGCGACCGGTAGCATTGTTGCGCAAGGGGCCGTAGCGGTGGTTCGTATGTGGGAAGCTCAACAGACGGGTGACACGTTCACGGTAACTCGCCCTTTCCCCCCTAATTTTTTCATTGAAGAGCAAGGGGTTGATATTAAGCAAGGCGCTGTCGTTCTATCTGAGGGTAGCGATTTGGGCGCAGCAGAGCTTGGGCTTTTAGCGGGATTAGGTATAAATGAAGTCGTGGTGGCGCGCGCGCCTCGGATTACCCTTTTTTCCTCCGGCGACGAAGTGATACCCCATTCGGAATCGATGCGCCCCGGCGCCATCCGCGATGGAAACTCGATTATGCTAAGTGCAGCGGTGGCCAACGCCGGGGGGTTGCCACATTTCGCGGGCATAATGAAAGACAACTTTGATGAGTTCGTACGTGCGCTCAAGCAGGCGCTTACCGATAGCGATATGGTGGTCATCTCGGGGGGTACGGCAGTGGGTGGTCGAGACTTTATCTCCGATTTGTTGCGTGAAGTGGGTGAACTCATCATTGACGGTGTTCCCATGCGTTCCGGTCGCCCGTTAATAATGGGTATGGCGGAAAACAAACCGCTCGTATGCGTGGCGGGGCATCCACCGGAAGCGTTACGCGGCTTTAACTTGTTCGGCGCGGCAGCGATTAACCGGTTGTTAGGCCGTACACTACCGTTACCCGAAGATGAGTAACGAACTCATGATCGTTAACCATCGCTATGGAACATGGATGCGACGCTCGTATTCACCGAGAAAAAGTGGTCGGTCCACGGCGAATAGCACAAGCTCTTGATTCGTCTAACTATGCGAAAAAGTCCCTCGTCACCAACAAGGGGAACATTTTCTTTTCCGCTTGGTTATCCAAGGCAACACCGTGCAGTCTGCACCTTCGGCCAAACGAGTTTACTAGGGAAAATGGGGGCCACCCCGTGTTAACGGGTGGTCTTCTCTAGTTTTTTTGCGATGAGGTTCGCCGGTCAGGCATCGATCGCTGTTGTTCCGTCGGAAGAGCGTATGCGGCATAAGGCACGTCTGCTGGCTGCGCGACTGGGCCTACCGTTAGTGTGTCAGGGCGTTTATGAGTCCTCACTACAGAAAACGTGCACCGTTGCGATGGAGGAGAGGTGCGCGTTTCTATTGGTCGTAAAACCTGAGCGGATAGAAATTCGAGAAACGAGCCGACGGGAACAAGGGCCGATCTACGCAGATTTTGTCGGGGGCGCCTTGGGCTATCGACGACAACGCCTGGGTGGGCGAAACGAGCTATTGGCGCGCGCCGTAGGTGTCAAGCCGGGGATACGGCCAGCAATCCTCGACGCGACGGCGGGATTAGGCCGCGACGCGTTTATTCTGGCATGTTTGGGTTGCACAGTGCACATGATCGAGAGACGACCCGTTATTGCAGCGCTACTCGAAGACGCATTGCTGCGAGCAAAGCAAAATGAAAAGACGTACAGCGTTATTCAAGAGTTCATAACGTTTACGCACGGCGAGGCCAGCGCGGTGATGACGGCAATAGTGGAAGAACGGCGCCCCGATGTGGTGTACCTAGATCCAATGTTTCCCAAGAATGCCTGCTCCGCCCTTGTTAAGAAAGAAATGCGTTTGTTCCAGTCTTTTGTGGGCGATGACGACGATGCACCCCAATTATTAACCGCCGCCATGGACTGTGCGCGGAAACGCGTAGTCGTTAAGCGGCCGCGCCTTGGTGCCGCTATAGAAGGATCTAAACCCTCGTTAACGATGAAAGGGAAGAGCACGCGTTATGACATCTATTTTGGTTCTCATAGTAGGCAATGTCGTAGGATTAGTTAAGCGTCGGACGGTTCGCCAATTATGGCGGAACGTACAGTTCGTGCTAGCGGCGATTCTAGTTGGTGTAGCGGTGTTCGTCGGTACGGTCGGCGCCGACGATAGGTGTGTTCCCGAGCAACGTTGGTTGATTCCTGAAGACGGATCTATCATGAATGACGCCGACGTTCTGACCCGGATTTCTAAGAAGAAGACTATTCTACTCGGTGAACACCACCAAAACCTGGCGCATCACCAGTGGCACTTGGCGATACTCGAGGCGTTGTATCAGCGCTTGCCGAAACTGGAGCTTGCGATTGAAATGTTACCGCGCAGCGCCCAAGGTGCTTTGGACAGATGGGTAGCTGGAGAACTTACGGAAGAAGAGTTTATGGGCGAAAGTGGCTGGGATGATTATTGGTTCTATGATATCGATCTCTATCTTCCGGTCTTTCATTTTGCCCGTCGGCACCAAATTCCGATACACGCTTTGAATGTTGACCGAGCGCTTTCGAATAACGTTTCAGAAAAAGGTTGGAATGCGATACTACCTGAAGAGCGAGGGGGGCTAGGCGATCCGGCGCGCCCGCCCGAGGCGTATCTTTACCAACTTGCTCAAAGTTTTCGCCGCCATACGCCAGCGACACCTTCAGCCAAAGGTGGCGTTGCGGCGGAGGAAGGCGCTAAGTTCCTTCGTTTTATCGAGGTGCAGCTGCTATGGGACCGATCCATGGCAGAGGGTATAGTCAATGTGTCGAGGCAGGCCCATCACCCAGTCGTCGTCGGCATCATGGGGAGTGGGCATATAATAAACCGACTAGGGACGGCATACCAGCTCGCAGACCTTGGCGCCGATGATATAGCCATCTTGGTCCCGTGGGATGATCATTTGGACTGCAAGGCAATCAATCCTGAATTCGCCGATGCAATCTTCGGCGCCAAAATTACCGGCCCCTAAGGGCTCGCGTCATAATTAATTCATATTTATGGGTGTCGAGGCGCCCCGCCTGGCAAGCCCGCATTTCTCACCAGATACGAGCGCCCTGGCCGCTCTCGCACATCCCTGTGCTTCGCGGCATAAGACCCTCCATGTTCAAAAATCAACAACCTCTTACCTGTCCTCGCGACGATCGCTGGTGAGAAATTTAGGCTAGAGCTTCGTGCCTGTTTATCGATATAGCAGCGGTTCTGCTCTTGAACCGGCGCGGCTGTTCATAGGCGTTACATGAAAGCGCTAATATGCAGATCCAGCCGACCGCGCTGTACGTGTTCCTCCCTATCCAAGGTATTTTACGTTTACGTTAAGCTTTATGTCGGAAATTGCAAACTAAATTAAAGATTAAGAAAAATAATGCGCACGGACGGCTACGCAAAGGGTTATTTGCGCGCCTAACCAAGCGCTCGTAAGCCCCGTGCGAATATGGTAGCTTGGGAGCAGAAACCAATGAAACTGGGTTTTATTGTAGAAAGCCGTTACTTGCGGCAATCCATGCCTGGCAAGATAATCGATGTGATGGTTGCTAAGGGGATAGATGTAGACATTATTAATCCCAATCACGGCTTTCTCGATGTTAACACCAAGCGATTTTTAGACGCAACGGGGAGCCGTTTTCAGCTCCAAAGCTATAATGCGACTATTTCGCGTAATCGTAATCCGTTAGGATTAGCTCTACTCGCATTTGTTGAGCGCGAGGGTATTGTTACGATTAACAACCACTCCGCTATCCAGCAAGTCCGCAACAAAGCGACTATGGCTATCGCCCTCAACCTAGCTGGAATCCCAACCGTACACACCTTTCTTGCCGATGATGTTGGGGCGCTTACCGCGCATGTAGAAGGCCACTACCCCATTGTCGTGAAAGCCACATACGGTGAGTACTGCCAAGGGCTCGTACAAATACACCGTTCCGAGGATCTCGTCGACATGCAGTGGGGGAACGAACTTGCGTTGGCGCAGCACTACCTACCCAATGACGGTTATGACCTGCAACTCAATGTCGTTGGCCGCCAGGTTATTCCAGTGCGCAAACCCTCTCCATTTAACCGTGACATTAACGCCGTCGCACGGCGCGTAGATCTCGACGAGCGGATAGCCGACATCGCCCTGCGCTGTGGCGATTTGTTTGGGCTTAACCTCTATAGTGTCGACACCATTGAATCGCCTGAGGGCCCGGTTGTTATTGACGTCAACGACTTTCCTAATTACACGGGCATTCCGGGCATTGGCCAGTGTATTGCCGAATATATACTGAATAAAATCTCTGAGAGTGGCGTGTAGGCAATGTGTAGCGCCTCAACGCCCAAAATCTCAAGTAACTAT
>CALZJI010000361.1 GCA_945787615.1 uncultured Chromatiaceae bacterium
CGACACTACGACACTTTATGCGGGCACCACAACCGGGCTCTTTTTCTCAACGGACAGTGGCGCCACCTGGACCGAAGCCAACACAGAACTAAATGCCCTTAGCATCGCCATAAATTCTAGCGATCCCTCGGAACTCTATGCCGGTACGCCAGTGGGTATATACCGAAGCAACGACAGCGGCGTAAATTGGACGCCTATTAACGACGGCGTTGTGAATTTCAAGATTACAGACATTGCGATTCGCGCCGGCAATACGGACGTCCAGTACGCCACGTCCATGGGTAGCGGAGTGTTGAAGACAACCAACAACGGCACAGACTGGAGCTTCGTTAATAACGGAATTACCGATTTACGGGCCCAAGCCGTTGCTATTGATGACTCCACCACGCCGGAAACCGTTTACGTCGGCACGGTCAGCGGTAGTGTGTTTAAAAGTGTGAATGGTGGCAGCACATGGGCTAAGACGACCAACGGCTTAACCGACCCATTTGATACTGATTTACTCGTCGACCCCGAGACACCCAATCGAATTTACGCCGGCTCCACCTCTGGCATAAGCATCAGTAACGACGGTGGCGACACGTGGAGTATGTCTGTCAATGGAATCAGCGGCGAACACAACATCGCCGTGGACGCCTTGGCAATTGATCCCTCGACCCCCAGTACGTTATACGCGAGCACATCCGCAAGTGGTATTTTTATGAGCATCGATCGTGGCGACAGTTGGTCCAATATTTCGAAAGGAACCGACCACTTCACGGGAATCGCTAATCGGTTTGTCTACGCGCTAGCGATACACCCGACAAACTCCAATATCCTTTATGCGGGAACGCGTGGAAGCGGCGTGTTCCAAAGCGTCGATGGCGGTACGACCTGGACGGCAATCAACACTGGGCTTGCAGAAGACGACGCCGACGGTGTCGTTCATGTCAATGAGTTGGCTATTGATCCCGACAATCCCGACACCATTTATGCCGGCACGCAGGAGAACGGTGTGTTCAAAACAACGGACGGCGGTAGCAGTTGGTTTACCCTTAATACGGGGCTCACGGACACTACCATTAACGCCCTCACGTTAAAACGGGCGCAATTCTCCGCAAACAACATCGCTACTTTATACGCGGGGACCGAGCGCAATGGCATCGCGGAAATTCAATCGACAGCAGTGGGAAGCTCGGCAGCGGCCAATCTAGCCAGTCAAAGCGCATTGGCTCTACCCGATAGCCGTGCAACGGGAGGCGGGGGACTCACGGGCATATCGATCTTGGTTATCGCAATGTTATCGTTGCTCGTTTGCTGGCGCCGAGAGAAAGCGAACCACCATATCCCGTCATTTAATGCAGCGCGCTTGCCATGAGACGGCGGTATTGCTGCGCTAGATCGCTATCGCTACCGAGAATATCAAAAATGACCAGCATATTTTTACGCGCAGCGCCTTCTGCAAACATGGCATCCTTCTTCATAACGTCCAATAACTCGTTTAGGGCCCGATCATAGTTCTCCGTTACAACATAAAGGGCTGCTAAATCTAGCTTGGCTTGAAGTGGATTGTCGCCCTGTTGTGCAACCCGTTTTAGCACCTCGATACCGGGTAATCCTTGCGCCTGTCGCGCAAAGGTTAATCGAGCCTTTAACACTTTGGTTAGGGAATCATCCAAGATGTCGCCTCGCAGGCTATCCAAGATTGCCCCAGCTTCGTCCACGTCGCGGCGGTTTAACAGTATCCCCGCTTTGATCACGGCCGCTTTGGCATGCTCTGGCGCCAACGATAGCGCCTCGTTTACGGATTTCAATGCCGAATCGACGTCACCTTGGTCGAGCAGCGCCTTAGCCTCCGCCACCAATTTACTCGCAGCTGTCGGGATATTCCGCTCTAAGAATTCGCGCACATCGGGCTCCGCCAACGCTCCGCTAAACTCGTCGACCACCTGGCCGTCGAGAAACGCTTTTACACTGGGTATTCCCCGAACTCCGTAGTTAAGGGAAAGCTGCTGAGCGTCGTCTGCATTTACCATTGCAAGCAAAAACTGCCCTTCGTACTCGTAGGCGAGTTTTTCTAGCAGGGGTTTCAATACCTGACACGGCTGGCACCACGGCGCCCAGAAATCTACGATAACAAGTTGTCCTTGGGACCCTCTTA
>CALZJI010000362.1 GCA_945787615.1 uncultured Chromatiaceae bacterium
CGCACGCCTGGCAAGGCGCGAAAACGCAGGAATATGCGCATATTTCAAGTTGTCGCAACGCAGCCAGGCAGGATGCATCGATGTTCAAAATGTGAAGTTATTTTTGCGCGAGTCCTAAGGGTATCGAGATGAATATTTTAATGATGACCAACACGTACGTACCCCACGTCGGTGGCGTCGCCCGCTCGGTTCTTGCCTTTTCACAAATGTTACGAAAGATGGGTCACCGCGTCTTAGTGGTTGCTCCCACTTTTGAAGGATCACCGCCGGATGAGATAGACGTTATCCGACTCCCAGCGATACAACATTTCAATGGGAGCGATTTTTCCGTGCGTTTGCCAATTCCCGGCCTTCTTTCAACAGCGCTAGACGCATTCCAACCGGATATCGTCCATTCCCACCACCCATTTCTAGTGGGCGATGCAGCGTTGGGTGTCGCAACGCTACGTGATCTGCCGTTGGTCTTTACGCATCACACGATGTACGAGCAATACACTCATTATGTGCCCGGTGATTCACCCGCTATGAAGCGCTTTGCCGTACGTATGGCCACGGAATACGCGAACTTGTGTGATCACGTGATTGCACCCAGCGAGAGTATTGCGCAGATATTGAAACGGTGTGGCGTCTCGGTACCGACTACCGTTATCCCAACAGGTGTGGATTCTAAACGTTTCTCTAGGGGCAATGGGAGCAGTGCGCGAACACGTTATAATATACCGAGCGACGCTTTTATAGTGGGCCACGTTGGTCGCTTAGCACCGGAAAAAAACCTCTCGTTCTTGGCTCGGGCAGTCGCTGCCTTTCTTCAGTGCAATGCCAACGCCCACTTTTTCGTGGCCGGTGTTGGCCCATCAGAGCCGGAAATTATGGGATTATTTGCGGAACGCGGCCTGAGTAAGCGACTACATATCGTCGGCGTACTGCCTGATGTACAGCTGGCTAACGCCTATCACGCGATGGATGTGTTTGCGTTCGCGTCCCGAAGCGAAACGCAGGGTCTTGTGTTAGTCGAGGCCATGGTGGCGGGGGTACCCGTCGTCGCCATTGACGCATCGGGCGTGCGTGAGGTCGTGGTCAATAACGAAAACGGTTGGCTGCTCCCCCATCAAGATGAGACCGCCTTCTCCGAAGCGCTCCTCACAATAGCCACATTGGGGGCCACCGAGCGTGCTGTATTGAGCAGAACGTGCCGTGAAACAGCTAGGGCGTTTTCTTTGAAGTACAGCACTCAACGTCTACTTTCTCTTTATGAAAAGACAATAGAGACCTCGCCTAGAGAACAACCGCGAGAACATAGCAAATGGCGACAAACGCTTCGCTTTTTAGAAATGGAATGGAAACTGTGGAGTGGCCGCGCCGACGCTGCGGTGCAGTCACGCCAACCGGGGGCTAGTTCAGGTCACTGACAAGCGAACCTTCCGGGCCCGCGCGGGTCGTATTCGGTCGAGACTGTTGTTCAGTTAGGCGCGTAAATCTTGGAGCACTACCGATAGTGATAGACACTCTGTCAATGTACGAGGAACTCGTTGACGACAAGCAGTTGCTTGAGTCATTCACTTTTCTTGGCTTTGCCAGCTTGCTCGACGAGGTCTCCGCACGACGCACCTGTCCAACATTACGAAATTTCCGTTATGGCATTGTGGAGGATTTTTCCCGCATTTTTACCCATACCACGCCATTGTTCACGGTCGATGGGCGCGCTAACTGGGAAACCGGCGAGGTCGCCAGCTGTGCGGCCTTCTACAACCCCAAAAAAACGCTACTCGTCGCGGCGTTCGAGTTAGATAAGGCGGAATGGCCGGAGCTACTGGCGCGTGAGCATGAATTCCGGTTTTGGTGGGTGCCTTATCGCGACATCGATACACATCAAGAGGGTGTCGGCTTGATGTGCTGTGAAAACGATGACAAGACCTACCGTAAGCGGAGATTCGCGTCGGCAGCGGAATTTAACAAAACCATCCTGGCCTATACACGAGGGCGCGTCTGGAGAACAGACATCTATCCCTGTCGATCCTATTTGAAAATGTGTTTGCGAGCGGCAGAAAATGCCGGCGTCGAATTCCTGGAAAATTTCCTCGAGAATAGTTACCTGGCCGATAGGGTGACCCCTTTGTCCAAGTACGATGGGCCTTTTAGTCATAAAACCGAGATTAGAAGGCGCTGGCGAAGCTAGCCTGCATTTCTCACAGGATCTGCGCGATCTCGCTTGTTTATTTCCTAATGTAGGCCGTCCATCTCGACGGCACGGGCGTTCGTAGGGCGTAGGGTAAGAATCGCGTACCGTATGCCATCCAAAAACCAGGCGCGGCCAAGTCGACGCAAAAAAGCCCAAGGCGATCAACAGTCTCTTGTAGTGTGCCATCTCCATTAGGGCTCGCGAAAAAATAACTTCGTATTTTTCGCGCCCAGATTTGGGTCAGTTTTAGACAATCCGATTGAGCAAAACCGCAGGACTAGCCGGGCTAATTCGAGGATTTTGCGATTGAGGATTGTTCAAAAATGGCCCGAAGCTGGGATGCGAAAATCGTAAGTTATTTTTTCGCGAGCCCTTAGGGCTCGCGTCAAAATGCCCCGGCTCGTTAGAGCAATCAACAGGTATGTCGTGTGTTAATCGAAACGCGATGACGCCAATGTTGAGTCGCCATTGCTCGCCGCAGCGAGCGGTGCACGCAAAGGTTCGTAGGATGCTGGGATGATAGGAAAACTCGGCGCGAGTAAAGATCAATAGAAACGATCGAGTTAGAATAAAATCTGGGCTATTTAACAATCGGTATCGAGCAACAATTGAGTAGTTGATATGGAAGCACTAGCGCCAACGTGGCCGCTAACCGTTACGTTCTCGAACGGTGAATCGGCAGATTATCAAGATGTCGAGGATCTAGAATGTAACCTGGAGTTCTATGATTCCAATCAAGATCTTCGGTGTACGGTAAAAGACGCGGCTGGCCGCGACGTGTACCTTGTGCTGGAGTTTGAAG
>CALZJI010000363.1 GCA_945787615.1 uncultured Chromatiaceae bacterium
ATGCTTCCACGGCGGCATCCGTCGCTTCGCTAAAACGTCCCGCCCACAGTTTTCCGGAATTCACTTTTTTTGCCACACTTAACTCCCACACGCTGTACCCGACTCCGTTTGCGACCGAAAAGAAATCAGGACAAATTCATAATTTTAGCGAGTTTCTCCCGGTAAGTCGCCACCGCCAGGCAGCGACAACGGTTACCGTAGCGAGTCGTCATTTTAGCCCGTTGTTTCGCAATTCGAACCGGGACGACGGCACAGGTTTTTGGTCTCTATAGCATTTTTTGAATAGAGAAGCATCATTACGCTGAGTTCGATCGACAAAATTTATTTAATAAAACAAATAATTAGCGGCGGGTGCAGTGCGAATTGCGAAGGCCGGATTAAGGTCTCGGTTTCACGAGTGACTGCAGTTGCCCATTATTATGTTACTCTGTCCTGCTTCGGGGAACGCGGCGGTCTTGGCGGCCAAACAACCCCGACTCCCTGTAGGCCATTGGACAAAAAGTAACGCCTAGCAGCGAAGCGCACCTACCGCCGTATAGAACGCACCGCCCGCCTCAGGCGTCGCCACAGTTTGCGTCTACACGCCACAACGCTTAGCATAAAGCACCTCTTAAATTTCGATTTTCGCGCGCGGATATAAAAAATAACTCTATTTTTCAACGAAATAGACTGAAGAACTGACGTCGAACGATCGCCACGCGTGTTTCGTACGTAAAAATTTTAGGGTGGTGACCTAGCTTCGGAGGTTCCCAATGTGCTTTTTGCGAGACCAATGAAATATGGCTAAAAGTAAAATTTGTATTGCCACGAGAAAAAGCCCACTTGCGATGTGGCAGGC
>CALZJI010000364.1 GCA_945787615.1 uncultured Chromatiaceae bacterium
ATGCTTCCACGGCGGCATCCGTCGCTTCGCTAAAACGTCCCGCCCACAGTTTTCCGGAATTCACTTTTTTTGCCACACTTAACTCCCACACGCTGTACCCGACTCCGTTTGCGACCGAAAAAAAATCAGGCCAAATTCATAATTTTAGCGAGTTTCTCCCGGTAAGTCGCCACCGCCAGGCAGCGACAACGGTTACCGTAGCGAGTCGTCATTTTAGCCCGTTGTTTCGCAATTGGAACCGGGAAGACGGTCTATAGCATTTTTTGAATAGAGAAGCATCATTACGCTGAGTTCGATCGACAAAATTAATCTAATAAAACAAATAATTAGCGGCGGGCGCAGTGCGAATTGCGAAGGCCGGATTAAGGTCTCGGTTTAACGAGTGACTGCAGTTGCCCACTATTATTTTACTCTGTCCTGCTTCGGGGAACGCGGCGGTCTTGGCGGCCAAACAACCCCGATTCCCTGTAGGCCATTGGACAAAAAGTAATGCCTAGCAGCGAAGCGCACCTACCGCCGTATAGGACGCACCGCCCGCCACGGTTTCCGCCTCAGGCGTCGCCACAGTTTGCGTCTACACGCCACAACGCTTAGCATAAAGCACCTCTTAAATTTCGATTTTCGCGCGCGGATACAAAAAATAACTTTATTTTTCAACGATATAGACTGAAGAACTGACATCGAACGATCGCCACGCGTGTTTCGTGCGTAAAGATTTTAGGGTGGTGACCTAGCTTCGGAGGTTCCCAATGTGCTTTTTGCGAGACCAATGAAATATGGCTAAAAGTAAAATTTGTATTGCCACGAGAAAAAGCCCACTTGCGATGTGGCAGGC
>CALZJI010000365.1 GCA_945787615.1 uncultured Chromatiaceae bacterium
CCTCTATTTCGCCCGCTCGGACCAAGGCGGCAAAAAGTCACAAGGCGGCACAGTCAGTCTTCACAGCGTACCCGCGGTCAGCAGAGTTAAAATCGTTATTCAAGCTGATGAACTTCTTAACAACTCGAGGACGCAATCATGGATGCTTTGCTCGCGGCTAATCAAACGCAACAAGATCGAACCGGTGAATCCCGTAGTCAAGTAAGCAAACCTACATTCAAGTTTCTCATTGGATTCCTAGCCGGTTTTTGTGCTGCGATTTTTCCACGCTTGACAGCGCTACTCCTCGTAGGCGATGGACAAGACGACCTGGCCATTATGACACCGGGCTATTTACTTTGTTCGACGATATTTGCTTCGCTCATCGGTGCCGTGGTGATGGTGATGGAATGGAATGTTTCCAAAGAACCGCGTGCCACATTCATGGCGGCGTTGGGTATACCGGCTATCATCACCGGAAGCTTTAACACAATCGATGGTGCCTCGTCCTTGGAACAACAAGTTCAGAAGAACCGCGAACTCACACAACAAATCGAGCGTGCCTTCGAGATAGACGTGATTCCGCCAACGCGCATCGAACCGTTGTCCAGCAATGACAGTTACGAAAAACACGGCCTACCTTTTCCTCTCGGTTTGATCCCGGAAGCCAATGCAGCCGAGAAATCGGAGATCCATTATCGTCCTAGATTCCGCGTCAGTCCCTCTATACACCCCCAAGAGAAGCGATTCGTTGTGGTACTCGACCGGCGGAGCACGCGCCATGCGGCCGTCGCCAGAGCGAAAGAGCTCAATGAGACGATGCCAGCACGGGCAATTGCCAGTGAAAGAGGTTTCCTTATCATCCAACACGCTTCCCCAACTGGGCGCTCAGAAGCTCTCTTGGAAGCCATCAGGCTTCGTAAAGAGCAACGTTTAAACGCAGACGTCATGGAACTGCGCTAATACGCCCGAGTATAGGTTTTCCCGTCGATCAGTGCCGCTCTGGAAAGCCCGATTGGCATCGACACGACGACGTCTTAACGGCTGCGCTAGCCCGCACTCGTCGTATTAGAAAACTTCGAACCGTCGCCTGTGCTCCGCTACTCATAAACGACTATGGGTCCCGTCACAGAAAGGCTTGTTACTTGTGTGTTTACATCCACACAGATAAGCCCTTTCCGACTTTTCCGCGGTAAACGCAACAGGCTGGAACGCCGTGTCTTGGTGTGAGCCATCGCAAAAAGGTTGGTTCTTACTGCGCCCGCACGCGCACCAGTGATAGGTCTTTCCTTCTTCGAGTTCAACGGCGTACGGATTCTTTTGAGCTATGGTCGGTTCTGACATGGCAAACTCCTTGTTTGTTTGTTCTAAATACCGCTAAAGAAAACATGGCGAAAAACGATCTTTAGCGCAATAAAGGGCTCGCGAAAACATAACTTCGTATTTTTCGCGCCCAGATTTGGACAATCCGATTGAGCAAAACCGCAGGACTAGCTCCGCTAATTCGAGGTTTTTTCGATTGAGGATTGTTCAAAGATGGCCCGAAGATGGGATGCGAAAATCGTAAGTTATTTTTTTCGCGAGCCCTAGGCCGCCGTGACACTCTCCTTCGCGGTGGTTTCTGAGAAAAACACGACCTTGGATTGAAGCTCGGTGCACGCTGCCAGGATTTCCTTGGTTAATTCCTTGCGTCAAAGTGGATTTGCGATATCTCACCAGGCCATCAGACGATATTGTAGATCGGTTCGCGGAGTAAAATAAATCTGCATTTCTGAAACATACTGTTTCCAATTTGTACCAAATGTGAACAAAGCGACCCGATTCGGTAACTCCACAGTTAGGGCTCGTGTCATAATTAATTCACATTTTGGGCGTTGAGGCGCTTGCCTGGCAAGGCGTAAAAACGCCGGAATATAAATATCTTTCAAGTTTTCGCTACGCCGCCAGGCGAGATGGATCGACGCCCAAAATGTGAATTGATTATAACGCGAGCCCTAATCGCGTGGTCGTAGCTGCACATCAATATGAGGCTGTATTGCGCCGTAGCGCAGTTGTAGCCACTCTGCTTGCAAGGCAATCGTGTTGCCCGGCACACGCTCTCCATTCGTGTATAATGTTTTATCTTTCCCGATAAGGCCGTCTAACTTTTCCCATTCCGCTGCGCGCCACGGCTCCGCGACGTCTAAAAGCGTGGATGGGTCGTAATCAGATATCGCTAGCCCGATTAACTCGCGTTGGCCCCGAAATACACTGACGTGCGGGCCGACATCCTCGCGCAACGCCGTTATCACTTCCGTTGCCGACACGTTGACACTACGTAGCAGTCTATCGGCGTCGCGGATCCCCTGCGCAAGCTCCCAAAACGGTGAAGACGGTAAACGAAACGCGTCGTGGCCCGATGAAAGCAGCCCCTCGGGCGATATCGAGCAATCGAGTACGCATGGTTTATCAGTGCCCCATTCACGATTCACAGCGCTCCTTTCCTGGGTACCGAGAGGTACCGGAGGCACGGGGGGGGCGTTAACGTTCTCCGCCTTAACAAACCATAAGACGGGATTAGTTGTTAGCTCGAGAAGATCATCAAGCACTTGAAGCTTTCGCCATACGTTCAACGGTTTCGTTCTTGGCACCAACTCCTCCAAGAACGAGGAGCGCGAAGTGGATGATTGCGACTCGCCAACCAGCCTCAAACTACAGGCTTCCGCAACCGCCTGCCATGCCGTTGGACTTAGTGGGTGTTCACAAGCATGTAAGAATGCGTCCACAATACCCGCCGCTCTACGACTCTCTGAGTGCGATTCAAAACAACACCGCAGCGGGTGGTCCGGGGGCAGTCGCCCGATTACCGCACGGGCCTGCCGCCTGAGATTTAAGGTATTGACTGTTAAACCGTTGCGCCGTAACCAGCGCCCAGTCGTGCCGATCCAGAATCGACTGACTTTCGGATAGGTCACAAGCCGCAAGATACCACCAGGCTTTAGCCATCCCGCCAAACGCGTCAGTAAGGCGGCCGGATCCGCCACGTGATGTAAAACATTCGACGCCAATATGTAGTCGAAAACACCATCTTCCCATTGACGCAAATCTGCCGCGACACAGCGCACGGGCGCAAGCACGCCGCCCCTTGAAAGCCGGCGGAGATGAATACTATCCATAAACCGAGCAAACCGGAGACGGCGCCGTAGCCGCTCGATCGACGTCGCGCTAAAATCCACAGCAACTAACTCTCTCGCGTGTGGGTGCATATCGGCAACAACGAGGGGCTCCAGCGTCCCCGCGCCTGCGATGAGAATGCGGGTCCCACCGTGGTTTTTTTTAAGCCCTTCGGTTTGCGTGTATCCAGCTTTCTCCGCCAAGCGGACCCCCTCTTCAAAGGCGAGCCGCGCCCCTTGTCCACGCTTGGGCAACGCAAAAACACCAGTTGGCGGATACGGAAAACGTTCATATTGTGAGCGGACTTTATCCATTATTAATTTTTCATATATTTCAAATTGTTACACAAATTATTGCATTACGCTTGAGGTAATATACCTCGGTTTACGGGCCCAACGCGACCCTTAACCAAGGAAGAAATTAACAATCCGAAAATGAACCGAGCGCCTAAAAGGGTTAGAATATCCGGACCGCCGGGCACCTTTGGCGACAAACGCTGGTTTTCGTCATCGATAGCGTGCCGCCTGTCAATGTCGTAAATTTGCGCTATGCCGACTGCAACACGTTCTGATTGAGGTCGCATCAAGGAGAACCACTTAACGGACGAGAGTGCGGGTAAAAAAATAACGGCGAGAGCTCCGCCAGGAAAAAGGGAAAACGGCGATCTAACAAAAAAATATAAAAGCATTATTGGGAGTTACGCTCATTTGCGTTGTCCTAGGTATTCAGTAAAGACCAGATAGGGTCCTCAATATTCCGTTAAGTAAGAACGCGAATACGCTTGTGTTCTGGTTTCGACTTAGGCTAATTCCAGCCCCCTAACTTGAGCATTTATACCACGATGGTTCCGAATAGATGGTAGTGACTAATTTTTTTGGGTGTTCACGCAAACTCGTAGGGGCGTTACTATTCTCGCTCTTACTTGGGTCAGCCCTGGCCGAAGACCGAAGCGTTAGGATCGGTGTAGTGGCGAACGAACACGACACGTCGCTGTTGCGCATTGGGCGGGCGACGACGGGCTATCTGACGTCCCGGATCCGTGGCGCATCGTTCGAATTGGCACCACTGAACGATAGCACCATAAAGACTGCTGTATCGCAAGCTGAGATCGACTTCGTGTTAGCGGGTCCTGCGCTCTATGCTCAGCTGGAAAGCCTATACGCTCTAAGTGGAATCGCGACGTTAAATCGCGACTGGGGAAATGACGGGTTTGTTCGATCCGTTGGTGGCGTCGTGTTCACCACCAACGATCGTCATGACGTAATAACACCCGACGATCTTCGGGGGAAGCGTTTTGCGGCAGTTGGGGAAACCGCCTTCGGCGGCTGGCTTGCCGCGTGGCGAGAGTTAGCGGAACTCGGAATCGATCCACAACGCGACTTATCTAAGCTAACCTTCGCCGGAGATCCGCAAGCGGTACTCGATACCGTTCTGAACGGAAGCGCGGACGCTGGCACAGTGAGCACTGGCATGCTGGAACAGTTAGCCAACAATGGACCTCTTGACTTAGGGCGGCTTCGAATCATACGCTTCGTAACTAATCCAGCATCTATCGATAGCGAAACGCATTTTCCGTTTCACTCCAGCACACGGCTGTACCCTGAGGCTTCGTTTTCCAAGTTAGAACACACAGAAATTTCGTTGGCAGAAGAAGTCGCCACCGCATTATTGAATGTCCCAGTTGCCAAAGGTTTCCCACAATGGACTGTACCGTCCAGCTACCAATCCGTGCACGAATTATTGCGCACCCTGCGTATCGCCCCTTACAGTTCCTCGACGCCTCAACCCCATGAAACCACAACGGAGTCTAACTGGCTTTGGCCTAGCATAACGTTTGCAACGCTGCTCATCATGGGCATCGTCACCACTTATGTGATCAAACTAAATCGCCGCGTTTCTTCCGCGAAAAAAGAACTCGAACGGGACCTCTTAGAACGCTCTCGCGCGGAAAAGGTACTCCGAAGGAGTGAGGAGCGTTTTCGAAATTTAGTCGAGACAACAAACGACGTTGCGTGGGAAATGGACAAAGACGGCCAGTATACCTACGTCAGCCCCCAGATTACTCGACTGTTAGGCTATCAACCGGAAGAAATAGTCGGCCAGCGGCTTCCCCCTGTACTTCAGTCCGGCAACCTACACGCCAATAATAAAGATTACAGCAACTTTCTTGAGCGACGGACAGCATTTACAGGGATCGAAGTTGCGCAGCACCATAAGGACGGTCGTTGTGTAACAATAGAGTGTAGCGGCGTTCCATACTTTGGCCAGGACGGCGAACTTATCGGTTACCGAGGCATTAACCGAGACATCACTTTACGCAAAAGGACGGAGGACGCCTTATACCATGAAAAAGAACGGATACAGGTAACTCTCGAAGCCATCGCCGATGGCGTCATCCGTGCTGACGTTCACGGTACCATCGAATACATCAATCCGGCCGCCGCCCACCTTACCGGACTACAACCTGAGGCGGCCGTTGGCAAACCTCTGCTCGACGTCCTTAACATCGTTGATGAAACCGGCGGCGAGCAAGTTAAAGAGTCCATTCAGCGCGCACTGGACGAGAGCCGCAATACTCACCTCACTGGCACGACGTTGCTATACCAAGAGAACAGCAACAATACGTTTAACATCGAAATGCGCATCGCGCCAATTCACGACAAACAAAATTGTGTAATTGGTACGGTTTTAGTCTTCCACGACGTCTCGGAAATAAGGCGTTTAACCCGACAAATGGCCTACCAGGCGAGCCACGACGCGTTAACGGAATTGTTAAATCGTAGAGAGTTTGAAAGAAGACTCGAGAAGGCACTCGAAACCGCTAAACTTAAAAACACGAGTCACGTCATGTGTTACTTGGACTTAGACCAGTTCAAGGTGATTAATGATATGGGCGGTCATGTGGCCGGTGACGAATTATTAAAACAACTGGCCCTTAAACTGCAAGCCGCGGTACGAGAAACAGACATTTTAGCGCGATTAGGTGGCGATGAGTTCGGTGTCTTATTACTGGGATGCCACACGTCTAAAGCGATGGAGGTCGCTAGAAACTTGTGTAAAGTGGTGAAAGAACACCGCTTCGTGTGGCAACAGAAAGTAACGCAAGTGAACGTAAGCGCAGGCTTGGTCCCTATTACCGCAGACTCAGGAAGCTTAACGGACGTTCTTAGCGCGGCGGACTCGGCATGCTACGTCGCGAAAGAACAAGGGCGAAATCGGGTACATTTATTCGAACCCAATGACACCGCAGTAGCACAACGCCATGGTCAAATGCAGTGGGTCCATCGCTTAAAGAGCGCCTTAGATGAAAACCGCTTCCGGTTATATTGCGAAGCGTTTGTACCGCTGTCGAAATCTGCCGCCGCAACCAAACACTACGAAATATTAATACGCTTGATCGACGAACGAGGCGATGAGGTGGGGCCCACAGCGTTCATTCCGTCCGCAGAACGATATCACTTAATGCCTGCAATAGACCGTTGGGTGATTAGCACCACATTGACTATGCTCGCCGAGGCAGGATCGCGAGCCATCGACACCAACATTGTCTTCACTATCAATCTATCGGGGCAATCCCTAAGCGATGAGACGTTCCTCAAGTTCATCATCGACCAGTTCGATCATTCTGGAATAGCGCCAGATCGAATCTGCTTTGAGATAACAGAAACGGCGGCGATTGCCAACCTCACCCACGCGGTACGCCTAATGACGATCCTTAAGGGTATGGGGTGTCGGTTCGCGTTGGATGATTTTGGAACTGGAGTGAGTTCGTTCGCATATCTAAAGAGTCTTCCCGTTGATTATCTCAAAATAGACGGCAGTTTCGTACGAAATATACGAAACGACCCCATTGACTACGCGATGGTCGATACCATAAATCATATTGGTCAATTGATGGGGCTGAAAACGATCGCCGAATATGTCGAAGAGGAAAATATCCTACGTACGATCGAAGAAATTGGCGTTGACTACGCCCAAGGACACGGGATTGCGGAAACGTTTCCGTTGTCAAATATTATTAACAAGAGCGCGGACGTCAAGGCTGTAGTTTAGGGCCACGGAAAAAAAACTATCCAACCATGCTTGTCTTTCTGCTCAGCTTCTGCGTTACGGCACGTGTTGCATAGTCCAATATGCGTCACTTGCCGCGCCTTGAATCTGAGCAAAAATCCGGCGCAATCTTTGGATAATTATTATTTTCCGCGGCCCTTAGATGTCGAGCGAGTATACCTACCGTCACGTAAATCCGATAAATGTGGAATTTTTCAGGGTATTATCATGTTTTTCCTGCCTGACTTAAGGTAATTTCACGTTCCGCAATTTACTATTGCCCATAGGTTTTTTAGGAGACTGGCGATACGCTAAAAAGCCTAGTTGGAGGACGTTTCACCCGGCCAATGATCAAATATGCTGCGTTATCTCGGGTAGGGTTCTCAGACTAGTACTTCTCTTGATACACTTTGGTACTTAGGGCTCGCGTCGAAATTAATTCACATTTTGGACATCGATCCATCTCGGCTGGCTGCGTTGCCTACATGGATCGTAGGTAAGGAGCGAGAGCACGACTGCAGGGACGCAGGAGGTAGAATTGCGTCGGGAACGGCAATCGAGGACGCGGGAGCGTTGCAAAAACTTGAAAGATATTTATATTCCGGCGTTTTTGCGCCTTGCCTACATGGATGTAGGTAAGGGGCGTGAGCAGGACGCGGTAGCTTTGCCAGGCGAGCGCCTCAATGCCCAAAATGTGAATTAATTTCGACGCGAGCCCTTAACTGTAGGTACTCCTAAATTAGCGCGCAGGGAAACTGGCCAGCGTAATTGATGGTAGGCCTGAATGCGGTACGCGTTCCCATTCCGTCACCACCTAGGATTTAGTCGAGAAGAGAAATGCCATGTCCAGCGCCATTAAAATAGGCTATCCGCCCACGCGCAACGCTGGCGCGACCCGACTATGCCCCATTCCCAGCCCATTGCGAATGCACAGAGGAGGCCTGCTGCCACACGCGCAGATTGCCTATGAAACCTGGGGCCGTTTGTCACCCGCCAAAGACAACGCAGTCTTGATTTACACGGGGCTCTCTCCGAGTGCACACGCAGCGTCGTCAACAGAAGATACAAACCCAGGTTGGTGGGAATACATGCTCGGCCCGGGCAAACCGATCGATACGAACCGATACTTTGTCATTTGCGTCAATTCACTTGGCAGCTGCTTTGGCTCGACGGGACCTGCGTCGATTAATCGTATTACCGGGCAGCCGTACGGGGTTAATTTTCCCGAATTGGCGATTGAAGATATCGCTGGTGGTGGCCGTGAGGTCGTCTCTGGCCTTGGGATCACGCGGCTCCACACTGTCGTTGGCGCGTCGTTGGGCGGTATGGCCGCGCTGGCGTTCGCCATCGCGTACTCCAACGAAGTTGGCGGGTTGGTCTCCATTTCGGCAGGCGCCAGCGCTACGCCTTTTGCCATTGCGATCCGCTCTTTACAAAGGGAGCTAATACGCAGTGATCCGGCATGGAACCATGGGAATTATAGTGTCAATGACCCACCTACTGAAGGGATGCGTTTAGCGCGAAAACTCGGGTTAACGTCGTATCGGTCGGCACTGGAGTGGCAGCAGCGCTTTGGTCGTCAACGCTCCCAACCCAAGAGCGACAAGGTCAATTCCTTCGATCCCGAGTTCGAAGTCGAATCTTACCTTGAATATAACGCCGTTAAGTTTGCGGGCAATTTCGATCCAAATTGCTACCTTTTCCTCTCTCGGGCGATGGATTGGTTCGACGTCGCCGAGCATGGAGCGGGCGACCTCAAAGCAGGTTTCGAAAAAATCAAAACACGGCGTAACCTAATCATCGGCGTTGAGTCTGATTTCTTATTCCCTATTTGGCAACAGGAAGAAATCGCCGATATATTAAAGCAAGGGCAAGGCGAAACCACGTTCGTCTCGTTGCCTTCAGTCCAAGGCCATGACGCCTTCCTCGCCGACGAGGCGCGTTTCGCGGCAGTAATGGCGGAATTTTTCGCTACAGGCTAAGGGCTCTCGTTAAACTTAATTCACGCTCGGACGCCGATCCGTCTCGCCTCGTTGCTACGCAAAAAGTTAAGAGACCCCCATATTACAGCGTTTTCTCTCCTTAACAAACGAAGACCTCGCCCAAGGTGCGAGTACATTATGTAAGAAGGACTCAGCGCCGTGGCTAAACCGAATCCTCTACCTTGGGATCGAAATTTCTTATCCCGCTCACCAATGTTTGCACCCCTTTATCCTGCGGCTCGGAAGCTCGCCGTACCTATTAGTGCATGGCCTAATATAGAGGACTACCAGCGCCTGCTTGAAAACGCGGCCGTCGCTGTTCGGTCTAAAAGCGGCGCGCCGATCCGGTTCGTTCCTCAGGGCCCAAAACCGGCTACATTTGAAGAAAGCTACGAGCCGCGAATTTTTCTTAAAGGCGAGGTCCAAACGCGTTGTGAAAACTGGCATGATTTTTTTCAAGCACTCGTGTGGACCACCTTCCCCAAAACAAAGGCGGCCCTCAACACACGTCATTACTTCGCAGCAAAAGAACGGACTTCCACGACTCCCAGCGGTCATCATCGTGGCGCGTTGGAAAACGCGTTGACGTTATACGACGAGTGCGGCGCCGCCGTCGTCTCCTGCAATCCCGCACTATTGAAAATGATCCGTGAATTTGATTGGAAGTCACTTTTCTGGCACAACCGAAAACACGTCAAGGCCGAACTTATGTGTTTTATCTTTGGCCATGCTATGTATGAAAAAGCCTTGGAGCCGTATACAGGTATGACCGCGAATAGCGTATTGCTTAACACTAATAGCTCATTCTTTGCAAAACCCCTAGCCGATCAACTCGGCCAATTGGATGATCAACTTAGCGCTCTCTTCCACAATGAAAATGCGATAACAGCACCGCAGGACTTTTCCCCTTTCCCACTGCTCGGAATGCCCGGCTGGCATAGAGAAAATGAACATGAAACCTACTACGACAACACGCGCTATTTTAGGCCGGGCCGCAGTAGGTTGGGTGTGAAGAATGCAGATTAAACCGCCTTGCGGCTTAGCCTTGTTCTTGTAAGACGTAATCGGCTCCGCAATACGGGCATTTGGCTGTGCCGCCGTCTTCGATGGGTAAATAGACACGCGGGTGAGAATCCCACAGGCTCATCCCTTCCATGGGACAATGTAAGGGTAAGTCGGCCCGCGTCACTTCATAGCGGTTCTCAGCATTAGCTTGAACCACCGTTTTGCCAGACTCCTTCGAACGAGTACCCTGCTCCGCCACAACACTCTCCTTAATCTCTAATCGTTATCGTAGGTTAATAAAACGTTTCTATCGGACGTAACTCAGCCATTCAACATGGGTGTCCTTCCGACCATGGACGTGGTCAAAGTATAACGCCTGAAGTTTTTCGGTGATCTGCCCTCGTCCGCCGTGACCAATAGTGCGGCCATCCAGTTCCCTAATCGGGGTAACTTCCGCCGCGGTTCCCGTAAAAAATGCCTCGTCTGCGATGTACACTTCGTCTCGGGTAATACGCTTCTCGATTACCTTAAGACCGACGTCCTCAGCCAACGCGAAGATTGTATTGCGCGTAATACCGTCTAATGCCGAAGTGAGTTCCGGCGTGTACAACACCCCGTTGCTGACAAGGAAGACGTTTTCGCCGCTACCCTCGGCCACGTAGCCCTCGGTATCAAGTAATAACGCCTCGTCGCACCCCGCGGCCAACGCTTCGTTCAACGCCAGCATTGAATTCATATAGTTTCCATTGGCTTTCGCTTTGCACATGGTAATGTTAACGTGGTGGCGTGTGTAGGACGAGGTTCGCACGCGAATACCGTTCGCCATATTTTCTTCACCCATGTAGGATCCCCAGTGCCAGGCCGCCACCATCACATGGGTCTTTAGCCCGTCAGCCCGCAATCCCATCCCCTCCGAGCCGTAAAAGCACATGGGACGGATGTACCCGGATTCCAACTTATTCTCACGCACCACAGCCTTGGTGGCGTCGTTGATGGTGTCCTTATCGAAAGGCATGTTCATGCCTAATATATGAGCCGAGCGAAACAAGCGATCAGTGTGCTCTAGAAGACGAAAAATCGCCGTGCCATTGCTCGTAAGATAGGCCCGTTCACCTTCAAACACACCCATTCCGTAGTGTAGCGTATGGGTTAACACATGGGTTGTCGCCTCACGCCAGGGAACCAACTGGCCGTCTAGCCAGATGACACCGTCCCGGTCAGCCATTGTCATGATTTACTCTCCTCAAACAGATATTAGTGGGCGCGAATCTTCTATTATAGTGGCGCAAATACGGTTTACCAAAACTCGTGGTAAGGATTTTTCCCTCTCCAAGCGGACGGCTCCGAACCTTGGCTCGGAATGTATTTCTCGGGTACATCGGCACTAGCCGGCATTTCCCATCAGACCCGAGCGCCCTCGCTTGGTCTTCACCCCACAAGGGGGTAGCGAGGTGTTCCCACAAAGAATTTCCTCTCTCGGAAAGACGTCGTTGTATTCTTCTCCTTCAGACCTCGGTACCCCCTTCGTGGGGTTAAAGTTTTTGTGAAAACAAATTCCTGCGCGATGACGTACAGGGAAGTACTAATGCGAGCGAAGGCAGGAGCCGAGAGCCGTCATCGCCCATCCTGGTGAGAAATGCGGACTAGCCCGCAACCATCCGCTCGCTTTGAAGACAGTTGGAATACCCCTCTGCAACAAAAAAACTCCTGAAAACCATGCCTTTATTCAATCCCTGCACAACAGACGGTAAGCCACTGCCTACCTTGGAGGTGTTTCCATCAGTGCTCGCCAAATTCGCACCACCTCTGCCCGCTGGGCTTTAAATTGCTCGGAAGACAGCTTCGCGGGGGCCTCTTGTAACGTCAGACGATGGACTTCTGCGCGATAGGCGCGATACGAATCGCTGAGAAACGTCGCATCCGCGGCCGCCATTAACCCTGAATCTGAAAGGGTATCGAGTAAACGAATGTTGTCGGTCCACCGTAACAACTCCGGATAATGGGCCGCCCACCGTAAAACGCAATATTGGACCATAAACTCAATATCAGCGATACCACCAGCGTCCTGTTTCAGATCGAACGCCTTTGCGCGGCGGCTACCCAATTCCGAACGCATTCGCTCTCGCATATCCCTTACTTCCTGCTGCAAAACCACGGGATCTCGTTTGCGGGCCAAGACTTCCTTCCTGATTCGATTGAACACTTCGGCGATATGCTCTGATCCAGCGATGAAACGCGCGCGCACCAATGCTTGATGTTCCCATGTCCAGGCATCGTGCCGCTGGTAGTCAGCGAAACTCGCTAGACTGCTCACAAGAAGACCCGAGGCCCCACTGGGTCGAAGCCGTGTGTCGACGTCATACAAAACGCCGGAAGGCGTACGGGTACTGAGCATGTGGATAATGCGTTGGCCCAAACGTGCAAAAAACACCGCGTTGTCGATGCGTTTTGGCCCCGCCGTCAGCTCTTGATCACCCTCACTGTCGTGCAGAAATACCAAATCCAAATCAGACCCATAGCCCAATTCGATGCCACCTAGTTTGCCATAACCGATAATGGCAAATCCCGGCGACTCGAAGTGCTCGCCTCGCTTGCACAGCGGAACACCATGGCGATGCGTTAATTGCTGCCAAGCGTGGGCCAATACTTCGCCCAAGGCAACTTCGGCGATCTCGGTGAGATAATCGCTAACCACCATCAACGGCGCAACGTTAAAGACATCGGCGGCGGCGACTCTTAACAAGTTCGACTGAGTGAAATTACGCAGCGTTTCCATTTGTTGTTCGAGGTCATCGCCGCCAATACTCTGCAATGCACCCTTAAGCTCTTGTTCTAACGCGCCACGCTCCAACGGTGCATACAAGGTACGAGCGTCCAACAGTTCGTCTAGGAGCAACGGATGCTGAGCAACGAAGTCGGATATCCAAGGGCTCGCCGCACAAAGCTTTGCCAATTGAGACAACGCCATAGGGTGTTCGACGAGTAGCGCAAAGTAAGCCGAACGCCGCCCAATGGATTCGACGACGCGAATAAGACGTTTTAAGGTTAACAACGGTTGCGCCGTGACAGCGACAGCCCCAAGAAGCAACGGCATAAATCGATCGAAACGTTCACGCCCGTGCTGTGTTAAGGCGCGGTAACTGGCGCCGTCACGCAGCGGCGCCAACAACCGGAGCACTTCGTCCGGCTCGACAAAACCGGCGCTACGAAGAAGTTCACAAGCCTGTTCCTGCCCCCCCGTAGCCAACCAGACATCGGCCAAGCCGCTCTGTTGATCCGTTGGCCCGTACTCCGTTTGAGGTGCTGCAAACACCTGTTCAAAGTGGCTGTGAACGCTCGCCATCGCATTAGTTAACGCCGCTCTAAAGCTTGGCCAACTATCATAGCCCATCGCCACGGCCAAGCGCATTTGCTCCAATTCGTCCGCGGGCAACCTGTGGGTTTGCCGATCACCGAACGCCTGCAAACGGTTTTCGGTGTGGCGCAAGAATATATAGGCTTTCGCCAACTGATCGGTAACGTACTGCGGCAGGTAGGCCCGCTCGGCCAGTATTCTGAGTACGACCAAAATGCGACGCTCTTGCAACGCCGGTTCGCGCCCACCCCGTATGAGCTGAAACAATTGGCCGATAAACTCGACTTCACGAATTCCGCCTGGACCAAGTTTTACGTTATTTTCCATGCCCTTACGGGACACTTGCTGGGCGATGAGCGCTTTCATATCGCGCAGCGCTTCAAAGGCGCCAAAGTCCAAGTAGCGTCGATAGACAAATGGCCGTAGCTTACTCATTAACGCATTGGCTACCGACGGATCGCCAACGACTGGCCGCGCTTTCACCATGGCGTAGCGTTCCCAATCGCGACCGTGGCTTTGATAGTACTCCTCGATGGCATCGAAACTCATTACCAACGGACCGCTGTCCCCAAATGGGCGCAATCGCATATCGACACGAAAAACAAAACCTTGTGCGGTTGTTGCATCAATTGCATGAATAAGACGCCGCCCTAGCTTGGTAAAAAATTCCTCATTGCTGATGCTTACCCGTCGCCCTTGGGTTTCACCCTCTTCGGGGTAAGCGAACACCAGATCGACATCCGAGGAAAAATTCAACTCGTGGGCGCCGAGCTTGCCCATCCCCAGCACGACCAGTGACTGAGATTCGCCAGAGCGTTGTCCAACTGGCGTACCGTATTCGTCGCAAAGCCACCGGTGCAGCAAATCGAGGGCATTGCTAAGGCTTGCTTCAGCGAGCTTAGACAGGGAGAAGACAGTCTCCGTCAACCCTGCCCAACCCGCCAAATCGCGCCAGGCAATTCGAAGCATTTCTCGTTGGCGTTGGAGCCGCAATACCTCACATAAGCCGATTTCGTCGTTCACTCCCGCCAACGCGAGACGGATCTTGTCCTGATAGGCATTCGATTGATAGTCAATAAACAGATCGCCACTGGTCATGAGCTCGGACAACATTTCGGGATGCCGGATGCACAGCTTGGTGACAAAATCGCTGCTCGCCCACACGCGATTCAATACGCCCCGAAGCTCTTTATGGCGTACGGGCTTGACCCCTGCCTCAATTGCCGCAGCCTCATAGGCATGCCAGCAATCGTCCACGCAGGCCTGTACGTCTTCGGGAAGTCCCTTAACAACTGATATAACGCGTAGTTGTCTATCCATAACGTCTTTCGATTCGGTAGCTAACCTTCGTTCAACCGGTTTCACAATGGTCAGCGCACCCACGCTTGGCCTTTGATTTCAATGAAAATTCTTCTCGTTCAGAAATAATATTTCGATACCACGTAGTCCAAAAGCCCCTCTGGGCATCGCGCCTCGTTGCTATCGTCAGGTTTTACGTCACCAAGATCGAGCTAATTTCTCATCCCCCTGAGACAGGATAAAGAAGATCGAAACACATTCAAGTTCAGCGGAATACGCAACTACACGGTAAAACACCCTGTGGGTTCATCATGTCCCATCCTCCGTTCGGCTTACGCGAACTAATACACGCCTCCTATAAAGGTCGCTTGGATAGCATCCGATACATTTTTTGTCGGTTTACATACCACTCAATACCGAGCAAGTATTTATTAGATGCGCGCCGAAACCCTTAGTAATTGCTTTAAAGAATTATTTTACTCGAAGTGAAACACTTTATGCCGTTTCCTTATGGGATGACGCCTTTAACCGTCCAACACAAGCGATTCCGGTGACAAACACAGACTAGCAAGGAGACGATATGAGTATCCGTACCTTTATTTTCTGCGACATCTGCAATCGTTCAGGAATACGGCAACTGGAACAACGACGCGGTCCAAATCGCTCCGCGTCACACGGTCGGCGCATCACCGATGGTCGGGCTTGGTTCGAAGGGAGCGTTACGGAAGCGCAACAAGCGGGCTGGATAATCGATGAGCACGACAGGCATATCTGCAAACGTTGTCATGATCGGGGCTTACACCAGCGCTAGCTCGCATTTCTCACCGGGATGGGCAATAACAGCTCTCGGCTTCTTCAACAGCCGGCAACTCAAGTTGATCTCAACCACGCCGATATCAGATCACGTAAGCCACCTGCTCAACACAGATCGGAATTCACGCGCTATGGAACTCAAAAATTTCTTAAAAATTATGGTGATGAAAGATGCATCGGACCTCTACCTAACGACCGGTGCACCGGCGAGCGCCAAGATACAGGGATTGATCACTCCTTTAGAGCAAACGCCAATTCCAAGTAATGGCGTAAAGGAGATCGCCTACCAGATCATGAGCGAGGAACAGATCGCGGATTTCGAACAAAAACCGGAGATGAATCTCGCGATTTCGGAAACCGGTATCGGCCGCTTTCGTGTCAACATCTTTAAACAACGCAATCAGATAGGGATGGTTATTCGCTCTATCAAAACGGATATCCCCAATGCCGAAAACTTAGGTTTACCGCCGATTCTCAAAAAACTCATTATGCAGAAACGCGGCCTTGTCCTTTTCGTCGGGGGTACGGGCTCCGGTAAATCGACGTCATTGGCTTCGCTCATCGACTATCGAAATACCAACAGCACCGGACACATCATCACCATAGAGGATCCCATCGAATTCGTTCACAACCACAAAAAATCCATTATTAACCAGCGGGAAGTTGGAATCGACACGGACAGCTACGATGACGCATTAAAGAACACATTACGACAAGCGCCTGACGTCATCCTTATCGGTGAGATCCGTGACCGCGACACTATGGAACACGCTATCGCCTTCGCCGAAACGGGACATTTGGCCATCTCTACACTACACGCCAATAATGCTAACCAAGCGTTAGACCGCATCATTAACTTTTTCCCTGAGGAAAAGCGTAATCAATTGCTCATGGACCTGTCACTCAATGTGCGCGGCTTCATCTCACAGCGCTTGATTCCCACCTTGGATGGAAAACGATGCGTAGCCGTCGAAGTGATGTTGGGCACGCCGTTGGTCTGCGACTTAATCATGAAAGGGGAAGTGGGACAAATCAAAGAAGTGATGGAGAAATCGGAGAATATCGGAATGCAAACCTTTGATGGCGCGCTATTCGGATTGTATAAGGAGGGGAAAATCTCCCTTGAGGAAGCGTTACGTAACGCCGACTCGCAAAACAACTTGCGTCTGCGTATCAGTCTATCGGAAAAGCAAGCGGGCAAACAAGTTGCCGACGATGGACCGAAATTAAGCCTCGCCGATGAAGATGCGCATATCGTTGACGGGATATAGGAAAATACAAGCCCGGAGGCATAACATTCCGTCCCTAGCGAGCGGATGTCATAAAAAAAGCCCCGCCGATATCGGCGGGGCTTTTCATTTCTAGCACTCGGGCATTTACATCATACCCATACCGCCCATGCCACCCATATCAGGCGCACCAGGCATTCCCGCTTTCTCGTCCTTCGGCATTTCGGCAACCATGGCTTCAGTGGTAATCATTAACCCCGCGACGGAGGCGGCATTTTGCAGCGCCGTACGCGTTACTTTAGTCGGGTCCAAGATGCCCATTTCCACCAAGTCTCCGAACTCACTGGTGGCCGCATTGTAACCGTAGTTCCCGCTACCTTCCTTCACTTTGTTAACCACGACTGAAGCTTCGTCACCGGAATTGGAAACGAGTTGGCGCAATGGCTCTTCCATGGCACGACGAGCAATATTAATGCCCACGTCTTGGTCGTGATTTGCGCCTTTGATCCCGCTAAGCGCGCTAAGCGCACGAACCAACGCCACGCCGCCGCCTGGCACAACGCCTTCTTCCACGGCAGCACGGGTGGCGTGCAACGCGTCTTCTACGCGCGCTTTCTTTTCTTTCATTTCCACCTCCGTGGCGGCGCCGACTTTAATGACCGCGACGCCACCTGCCAACTTGGCAACCCGTTCTTGCAGCTTCTCTTTGTCGTAATCGGAAGACGCTTCCTCGATTTGGGCACGAACTTGTTCAACCCGAGCTTCGATTTCGTTTGACTTGCCTGCGCCGTCGATGATGGTGGTGTTCTCTTTGCTAATTTGAATTTTCTTAGCACTGCCCAGATCATCAAGCGAGACCTTCTCCAACGTTAAACCGACCTCCTCGGAGATAACCTGGCCACCGGTCAAAACAGCGATATCTTGCAACATCGCTTTGCGGCGATCCCCAAAGCCTGGGGCTTTTACCGCAGCCACTTTGAGAATTCCGCGAATGGTGTTGACCACTAACGTGGCTAACGCTTCGCCTTCCACGTCTTCGGCGACAATCATGAGCGGCTTGCCCGCCTTTGCGACGTTTTCCAAAACAGGCAGGAGGTCGCGAATGTTGGAGATTTTCTTATCAAATAATAAAATGAAAGGATCGTCCAACTCAGTGGTCATGTTCTGCTGATTGGTCACGAAGTAGGGCGACAAGTAACCTCGGTCAAACTGCATGCCTTCGACCACATCCAGTTCGTTGTCGAGTGCCGAACCCTCTTCTACCGTGATAACCCCTTCTTTACCCACCTTGGCCATAGCGTCGGCGATAATACGGCCGATTTCCTCGTCCGTATTTGCCGAGATGGTACCCACTTGGGCGATGGCTTTGTCGTCGGTGCATGGCTTAGAAAGCCCTTTCAACTCCTGAACAACCGCGGCGACGGCTTTGTCGACACCTCGTTTAAGGTCCATTGGGTTCATACCCGCGGCTACCGCCTTCATCCCTTCGGCTAAAATCGATTGAGCAAGGACCGTTGCCGTGGTGGTACCGTCGCCGGCAATATCGGAAGTCTGAGAAGCGACCTCTTTTACCATCTGTGCGCCCATATTTTCGAACTTATCATCCAGTTCGATTTCTTTGGCGACGGAAACGCCGTCTTTCGTAATCGTCGGCGCCCCAAAGGACTTCTCCAGTACGACATTACGCCCTTTAGGCCCTAAGGTTACTTTTACCGCGTTAGCTAAAATGTTCACCCCAGCCACCATACGATGACGGGCGTCGTCACTGAATTTCACTTCTTTTGCTGCCATAGTTCCTTTTCCTCAAATAGTAAGAAAACTAATAAATTAATGCCGAGTTAAACGTAAATTAGCTAAATACGGCCATGATGTCATCTTCACGCATCACGACTAACTCTTCTCCGTCTACTTTTACTTCAGTGCCCGAATATTTACCAAACAGCACCGTGTCGCCAACCTTTACGTCGAGAGGACGCACATCCCCATTGTCGAGAACCTTCCCATTGCCCACAGCAATGATTTCCCCCCGGCTGGGCTTTTCAGTTGCGCTGTCGGGAATAACGATACCGCCTGCCGACGTGCGTTCTTCTTCCATGCGACGAACAATGACGCGATCGTGTAAAGGACGAATGTTCATTGGTGTTATCTCTCCTTACCTTGAGTATCGATTTAAAAATTTTCACGAGGGCGTCTCGGCACAATAACATCTAAATACGCCGAAACGGTGTTGTCACGACGCCCGGAGTAGCAAAACCTGGGATGTCCCGAATGGACGGATCCCCTCCTCGAGGCGACGCTGCGATTACCGTTACCGTTGAGATTTATTGTCTTAAAGAGACACCCTCTGGTGCTTCAAGGGGACAGTGTTAGCACTCTCCCCTTGCGAGTGCTAAATATAATAGCGACGAAAATGCGAGAGTCAAGGGATAACTAAAATTTTCTTGCGCGGCAGTCTACTATATCGATTTCCACATATACAACCGAGGTAATAAATCTAACTCGGAATTCCGGTGTCTGTATCTAGTTCAGGCTTACCGAAACAATCATCGGAGCCGCTCCTGCCAACAAGCCATGTCGGCTTCACCATAAAAGACGCAATCGGTTGGGCACTGGTCCGACATCCGCAAATTAACGTGCAATAAACTCACAGGAGATTGATTTCACATCATTTTATTAGGCTCGCCGTGTCAGATGAACCATTTTTAAACGAGAACAAGTTATCCAGGAATTACGGATCAAGCACTGCGACAGCTGGACGAACCGACTACAAAGTAGTTTCCCGAAAGATGGGACCAAAATTGCCTATAGGAATTACCGAGTGCCCAGATGAACAAACCGTAACGCAATACAGCCACCCCGTGATACGGCATAACTAATCGTCGCGACGATACTCGCCTTCAAAGGTGCGGGGCGCGTCATGATGCTCGCCGCGGTGGGTATGCCCCCCCGGCAAGACCAGAAACCGCTCCAATGCTAAGCGCGCTAACCACTGTCGAGCCGTAGGGATCAGGCCAGTGAATCCGATTACATCGGTAAAAAAACCAGGGGTTAAGAGTAACGCGCCGCTAATAAGTAAAATAACCCCCTCGAGCATCTCGATCGCAGGTAACTCGCCCTGGCCCAAGCTTACCCGCACCCGCTGCAAGGTCGCAAACCCTTGTAATCTCAATAAAAACGCCCCGATCAAGGCGGTCAAGACCACCAAAAAAACCGTAGGCAGGGCACCGATGACCCCGCCGATCTTTATTAACAGGTAAATCTCAACAAAGGGAACAAGCAAAAAGATAAAAAATAGAACTTGTATCACTTTTTTATTGCTTCCAAAGAGTTATGATTTCTTAAAGAGCTTTCTTTGCGATCCGCTATCTTATATTGTATCTTTCCTGAACCATGACAGAACATGCGATCGTGCTGTGTACCTGCCCGAATAGCGATAGCGCTGAAGACGTTGCCAACACGGTGGTAGACGCTCGCCTTGCCGCCTGTGTAAACATAATCAAGGGCGTCAGATCTATTTTTATTTGGCAGGGTGTCCGGGAGTCCAGCGACGAATACTTGCTTGTTATTAAAACACGTCGCGACTGTTATCCAAAATTAGAAGACGCCATTAAAGCCGTACACCCCTATGAACTTCCGGAAATCGTCATGGTCTCAATGGAAAACGGGCTAGCCGGTTATTTGACTTGGATTGATGAAACACTCAAACGTATATAATGAAAAGAACTCGATATTACTCACCAAGCCACGCTGGCAGGACAGTATCTCTTAACAACGGCCTTAGAAATTTCTTCACACATTTTTTTGCCCTATTCCTAATCTTCGGCGCGCATCACGCTGCAAGCGCCGCCGCTCCCAAGGATTTGTTGCAGGTCAGCGAAGCGTTTCAGCTCCATGGTGAAGCCATCGCAGAGGATCTCGTTCGCGTAGAATGGGAGATTGCCGACGGTTATTACCTGTACAAAGAAAGGTTCCGCTTCACTAGTGACACGCCGGGCGTACGTTTCGGCGAGCCAATCTTCCCGACCGGCAAATTCAAGACCGATGAGTTTTTCGGGGAGATGGAGATCTATCGCGACAAGGTCAGTGTTGACATACCACTAATTCTCACCAAGGGCACGGTAGCCGATAGGATCACGGTCAAGACGGTATCTCAGGGCTGCGCCGACATTGGCGTGTGTTACCCCCCTCACAGGCAGAGCATTTCCTTTGACTCAATGCCGCAGCAAGCAGGCATAAGAAACTCAGGGTTCCTCGAGACGCTGAGCTCTTTTGGCAGTAAATTCGGTTTTGGCAATAACGACTCTACAGACTTTCTTCAATCCGACCAGGCATTTATCCTGAGCGTGGACGCGCTTGACGGTAACACTCTGTCAGCGCGTTGGGATATCGCTGACGGCTACTATCTCTATCGGGAGAAATTCGGTTTCGCTGTTACTGACGGTCAAGGTGTGGCGATAGGCGAACCTCAAAGTCCACCCGGGGAATTCAAAGATGATGAGACCTTCGGGAGGATGGAAGTTTACCATGACGGCGTCTCAATAACGCTACCCATGCTACGGGAGACACTCAGCGCCACCAATATTAGCTTGGAGGTTCGCTATCAGGGCTGCGCGGAAGCTGGTTTTTGTTATCCGCCAATAAAAAAACTGATTCCCGTGGCGTTACCCATTGGCGAACCACCGACTGGCGCCATGACAACAACGCCGCCTGGAGGCACTACAGAGGCGTTTGTCAGCGAACAGGACCGCTTTGCCCAAACCCTCGCGGGCGATAGCCTGTTATTGATCGTAACTGCGTTTTTTGGGGTTGGCCTGTTACTCGCCTTCACTCCTTGCGTCTTTCCGATGGTCCCTATCTTGTCCAGCATAGTTGTTGGCCAGGGCGCCCAAATCTCGACCCGCAAAGCGTTTTCCCTATCCCTTGCCTACGTCCTCGCCATGGCCCTAACCTATACTGGCGCAGGTATCGTCGCGGGGATGAGCGGAGAGAATCTTCAAGCCGCTTTTCAAAACCCATGGATACTCATCGTGTTTAGCTTGGTTTTTGTGGGGTTGGCCTTATCCATGTTTGGACTTTACGACCTGCAATTGCCCGCGAGCTGGCAAGGTAAGATATCGACCATCAGCAATCGACAGTCAGGCGGCACACTTACGGGATCGGCCGTGATGGGTTTTTTGTCTGCGCTAATTGTGGGCCCGTGCGTTGCGGCACCCTTAGCAGGCGCGCTGATTTACATCGGGCAAACGGGCGATGCTACGCTTGGGGGCGTCGCGTTATTCGCTTTAAGCATGGGGATGGGTACCCCTCTATTACTGGTCGGCACGTCGGCTGGAAAATTACTTCCCAAGGTAGGCCCGTGGATGGATAAGGTTAAAGCCTTTTTCGGCATCATGCTTCTCGGGGTTGCCATTTGGATGCTCGAGCGAATTGTTTCCCCTCAAATTGCGATGCTCCTATGGGCAGGATTGGTTATCTTCTGCGCGTTTTACCTGGGCGTGTTTCGACGTTTTAACGCTCAAGTCAGCCGTTGGCGGAAGCTCGGGCAGGGTACGGGAATGCTGCTACTCACCTATGGCGTCGTTTTGGTGGTCGGCGCCGCAACAGGCGGCAAGGATATTTTCAATCCACTCAGTAACCTCTCCGTTGCTTCCTCAACCGACGGTACCGCTCTTCATACGGAGGAACTGACTTTCCAGACCGTTAAAGGATTGGAAGGATTAAATGCCGAGCTGGCACGCGCAGGATCGCAAAAACAAGCAGTGATGTTGGACTTTTACGCAGATTGGTGCGTTTCCTGTAAGGAAATGGAAAAATACACATTTTCCGACCCCCAGGTACATCAAATACTCGAAAACGTTGCCCTCCTCCAAACGGACGTCACCGCAAACGATGAGATAGACCAAGCGCTGATGAAACAATTTGGCTTGTTTGGTCCACCGTCGATCCTGTTTTTTGGTGCCGATGGGGAGGAACGAAGCCAATTTCGCGTAGTAGGGTTTATGGACGCGAAACAGTTTCGTGACCACGCCGAGCGAGCGTTACGCTGACTTAAAGATAGCTAAACCTCTACCGAGATAACTTCAGTGAGACAAAGACGTAAAATATGAAAACAACGATCGCCATCGTTTCGGTTCTCTTATTGCCTGTCGGCGTGAACTTCGGCGATTTTTTCGCCAACAACTCGCTTGAAAAATCAACAGCCTACGATTGGCCACGCCAGATTCGAGCTGCTAACGCCCAGACCGTTCCCGGCGGCGACGCGCGTCCCTTACCCACGAACAAAAACCGGCCTGACTTTAGCCTTCCTGACCTCGACGGAACGACGCGAAATATTCGGGAATGGGACGGGAAAATAATCGTCGTCAACTTTTGGGCAACCTGGTGCGCGCCGTGTCGAAAAGAAATTCCCGTCTTTAATGAAATACAAAAAAAATACATGGACCACGGCGTTAGATTTCTCGGAATTGCGATGGACGATAAAAAAGCGGTCGATCGCTTTACGACCATCATCCCCATCGAATACACAGTCTTAATCGGCGGCGAAGTTGACGCAATTGAAATTGCCCAGAAATATGGCAACATCGAAGGTATTTTGCCCTTTACCGTATTTATCGATCGAAACGGCGATATCGTTTCCGCAGTCGAAGGCGGCATTTCCGAGGCGGAAACCGAAGAAACGATTGCCGCGCTTCTATAGCCTATTTTCCACGTCATCCCTAAAAGACTAATGCGTACTTGGTCATGCCATTCGGCAAACTAATAATTTTGTTCTAATTTCGCACCGATCTGCTTCGATATAACGGGAAATTGTGATATCACCTGGACAAAACATAATGTCCGTGTGAAAATCGTTTCGTCATCAGAATTCCACGGTCAGATTTGTAGAGAAACACACTAAAGTCAACCAATATTGGTATTATCTGACGTTAAAATAGAAAAACTATTGAATTTAGGGATTGCAACATGGCAACCGTGTTGGTGCTAAACGGGCCCAACCTGAATCTATTGGGTAGTCGCGAACCCCGGTACTACGGGAAAACACCGTTAGCAAACATTGAGACTAAATTAAAAAAGATTGCGGCTGACGCCGGACATGAGCTTCTCTGGTATCAAAGCAACGCCGAGCACGAATTGATCAATCGAATCCACTCCGCTCATAACGAGGGCGTGGCGTTTGTTATAATCAATCCCGCTGCGTTTACCCACACCAGTATCGCCTTAAGAGACGCATTGAGCGCGACGGCCATCCCCTTTATCGAAGTCCACGTATCGAACATTTATGCTCGCGAAGCATTCCGCCATAATTCCTATTTTTCGGATATGGCGATCGGACAGATATGCGGCCTGGGCGCGGGGGGTTACGAATATGCATTACTCGCCGCATTGGAACGCATTGGCGACACACAATAACTTGATAGCAAAAATATGGACATACGAAAAGTAAAGAAATTAATTGAATTACTCGAAGAATCCGATATTGACGAGATCGAGATACATGAGGGCGAAGAATCCATACGTATCAGCCGCCATAGCCAGGTTGCGCCTCCTACGTTGGTCCATGGCCCTACTGCAGTGCTACCCATTAGCCAATCCGAGCCATCGCGCGTTGAACTGCCTACCGTTGGCCAAGGGGAGGTTACGACGCCCTCAGGTCATACGGTAACGGCGCCGATGGTCGGTACGTTCTATCGAGCACCATCCCCTGGCACAAAACCATTTGTAGAAGTCGGCCAACCCGTTGGGGTTGGCGACACGCTATGCATTATCGAAGCCATGAAGATGCTGAATCAAATTGAATCGGACAAAGACGGCATTGTGACCGGCATCCTCGTGGAAAATGCCGACCCGGTCGAATATGGGCAGCCGTTATTTATTGTCGATTAGGCGGCCGTCTCGCCCGATCGAGCATTAAAAAATAAAACGCAGTTCAGTTAGAAACGCCATGCTAGAGAAGATTGTTATCGCCAATCGTGGAGAGATTGCATTGCGCATTCTGCGCGCCTGCAAAGAACTTGGCATTCGAACCGTCGCCGTTCATTCATCAGCGGATACGGACTTAAAACACGTGCGCCTCTCCGACGAGTCAGTGTGTATCGGCCCTCCCGCGCCCGCACTGAGTTACCTTAACATTCCCGCCCTAATTAGCGCCGCGGAGGTAACCGATGCCGTTGCGATACACCCCGGCTACGGTTTCCTATCTGAAAATGCAGATTTTGCCGAGCGTGTGGAACAGAGCGGATTCATATTCATCGGCCCTCGCGCCGAAACAATACGGCTCATGGGCGACAAAATCTCCGCCATCGAAGCGATGAAAAGGGCCGGTATCCCCTGCGTACCGGGCTCGGACGGCCCCCTTGGCGACGACCATACCAACCTGGCGCTAGCCCGTGAAATCGGCTATCCGATCATTGTTAAGGCAGCTGGCGGCGGCGGCGGACGCGGCATGCGGGTTGTGCATAGCGAAGCGGCCTTAATAAACGCCATCGCGGTAACCCGTGCAGAAGCCGGAAACGCCTTTGGGGATGATACGGTTTACATGGAGAAATTCCTCGAAAACCCACGCCACATCGAATTCCAAGTATTCGCTGACGAACATGGCAATGCGACCCATCTTGGCGAGCGGGATTGCTCCATGCAACGTCGGCATCAAAAAGTAATCGAAGAGGCGCCCGCTCCGGGAATTTCCGCAGAAATCCGTGAGCGCATGGGTACGCTATGTTCCCAAGCCTGTATTGAGATCGGCTATCGTGGCGCCGGAACCTTTGAGTTTCTCTACGAAAATGGCGAGTTCTACTTCATCGAAATGAACACCCGGCTGCAAGTGGAACATCCGGTTACAGAGATGATCACTGGCATCGATTTGGTCAAAGAGCAGCTTCGCGTTGCCGCGGGAGAGCGGCTATCTTACCGCCAGGATCACGTTGTGGTCCGCGGCCACGCCATAGAATGCCGAATAAATGCCGAAGACCCGACGGACTTCACACCTTCTCCCGGTACCATCGTCCGGTTTCATGCCCCTGGCGGCCCTGGCATTCGTGTTGACTCACACATGTACGGCGGATACACCGTTCCACCGTTCTACGACTCAATGGTCGGCAAGCTGATCGCTTATGGCGAAACCCGCGAATCGGCAATAGCGCGCATGCGTACCGCACTTGATGAAGTGATTGTCGACGGCATAAAAACCAACATACCGCTGCACCGCCGGATCCTGGACGATGCAGCATTCCTGGCCGGCGGAACAAATATCCACTACCTAGAGAAAAAACTGGGAATTTGATCTGGCCTTAGCGATCAACCAGTTAATTATCCTGAATTCGCACCTACAGGATAGACCAAGCGTGCGACGGCTTGAGTCAAAAAGCCTAACGAGCGACTGTGGAAATAGATCGCATTTTAAGTGAAGGATCAAGCGAGATTGCGCGGATCCCGTGAGAAATGCTCTGATTAGGCAACGATGCAAACAGAAAACTCGCCCACTCCAAACTATGTCTTGGCTTCAACTTAAAATCAACGCACCCGAAAACCTCGTGGACCGCATCTCGGAATTACTCCACCAATCCGGAGCCTTAGCGGTCACTATGGAGGATGCAGCCTCCCACCCCGTCTATGAACCACCGCCGGGCACGACGCCATTATGGGAGCGTACACGTGTTGTCGGACTGTTCGAGGAGCCGGTCGACTCAGACACGATCATTGAGTGTATACACCGCCATATCCCGTTAACGGGCGCGCTGCCTTTTCAGGTCGAACCGCTTGAGGACCGCGACTGGGAACGCGCCTGGATGAAGGACTTTCACCCTGCGCGATTTGGCAGCAGCCTCTGGGTTTGTCCGAGTTGGCTCGCCCCCCCTGTGCCCGAAGCAGTGAATATTCTTTTGGACCCAGGCGTCGCTTTTGGTACGGGCACGCATCCAACTACGGCGCTTTGCCTTGAGTGGTTGGATGCGAATGCACCGAGAAATCTATATGTTGTCGACTTCGGTTGCGGTTCTGGCATACTTGCCATTGCCGCAGCAAAGCTAGGCGCGAAGCACGTTTGGGCCATCGACCACGACCCACAAGCCGTTGAAGCAACGCTCGCCAATGCCCAGAAAAATGGCGTCGAAGATCGAATTACGGCAGGTAAATCAGACATTGTGGCCGATCTTAAGGTTGACACACTTCTGGCCAATATTTTAGCCGATCCCCTCACAGCGCTTGCCCCCGCGTTCGCACAATTACTGCGCCCTGGAGGGACTGCCCTGCTCTCAGGCATACTTAACCGCCAGGTATCTCAAATAACCAACCGGTATTCGTCGTGGTTCGATGTGGTTAAGATCGAAAATAAAGAGGATTGGGCCAGCATTGAGGGTATTCTAAAACGATAACGAGCTTGCGGACTTTTGCAACTCATCTCTATTTCGTTTTAGTTGGTAATGGCGCGTAAAAAATGCTCACTTACACGGATAAACTCAATCCTACGTTCGAGACTGGTCTACCTCATCCCCGCAACGGTGCGTCCGCAAATGTTGTCTTTTCTGAAACCGTATTAGAAGCAACCTGTGCTTTAACAATTGAGGGATATATTCATCTTACAGTCGCTTATTTAGGCCTCGCTGCGACGACCGTAAACATAGTGTTTAGGGCCGCGGAAAATAATAATTGTCCAACCTTGCTTGTCTTTTTGCTCAGCTTCTGCGTTACGGCAATTGTTGCATATTCCAATATGCGCCAATTGCCGCGCCTTGAATCTGAAAAAA
>CALZJI010000366.1 GCA_945787615.1 uncultured Chromatiaceae bacterium
ATCCGATTGAGCGAAACCGCAGGACTAGCCCGGCTAATTCGAGGATTTTGCGATTGAGGATTGTTCAAAGATGGCCCGAAGATGGGATGCGAAAATCGTAAGTTATTTTTTCGCGAGCCCTAAGGACGACGTCAATCTGATTTAGCGAGCCGTGTTCCGAGCGCGTTTCTCTCGGCGTATCGTTAATAACAAAAAAGCCGGCTAAGAAGCCGGCTTTTTTCGTTGTTTGCGTTTAGATTACGCGCCGAGTGCCTTGATATGTCGGTTCAGGCGGCTCTTGTAGCGAGCGGCGGCGTTTTTGTGGACAAGCCCTTGACCGGACATGCGATCAATGAGGGGCACGGCGGCCCGATACGCATTCTCTGCGGCACTTTTATCGCCCGATGCTATGGCGGCGAGAACTTTCTTAATGCTCGTGCGCATCGTAGACCGCGCCGACATGTTGCGAGTGCGACGCTTAACAGCTTGTCTTGCGCGTTTTCTGGCTTGTGGTGAGTTGGCCAAGGTTATAACTCCTAGATACCGACGTTAAAGAAAGCCGCTTAATATACAGCGTGCTGCTATCTTTGGCAATACCTCAGCGGGTCGACGGCATAGGCCGCGGTTAACATAGAGGTTACCGCGGACCGCAGTAAAGCATAGATTTTTCTCTAATAATCCAGTACCTTAGCGATTCACGAGGGAATTCAACAGACCGTCAGGCCGGAGTAACCGGAATTTACAGACCTCAATGCCAAAAAAATCACTATTGAAATCGACGACCACTGTCGGTGGGATGACCCTTATCTCCCGAATTCTAGGTTTCGTCCGAGATATGGTCATTGCACGCTTTTTTGGGGCGGGGACCGGCGCCGACGCGTTTTTCGTTGCATTCAAAATACCTAATTTCATGAGGCGCTTGTTCGCGGAGGGTGCGTTTTCGCAGGCTTTTGTTCCCGTGTTCACTGAATATAGGACCAAAAAATCTCTGCCCGAAGTCAAGGCGTTCGCAGGGGATGTGGTTGGGACCCTTGGGGTGATCCTTCTGGTGGTAACGCTGCTAGGTGTCGCCGGGGCATCGCTGTTGGTGGCAATTTTTGCGCCCGGTTTCTTGGACGAACCTGAGAAGTATCAGCTTACGGTGGACATGCTGAGGTTAACGTTTCCATATTTGTTCTTTATATCGTTGGTTGCGTTTGCCGGTGGCATCCTTAACAGTTACGGCCAATTTGCAGTGCCGTCATTTACTCCCGTATTGCTAAATATATCTCTGATTGGTTCCGCGGTGTGGTTGGCGCCGCAACTCGAGGTATCGGTTACGGCATTGGCGTGGGGTGTTTTCATTGCGGGGCTCGCTCAGTTGCTGTTCCAGCTTCCGTATTTATATCGGTTGCGGATTTTGCCACGACCTCGTTGGGGTTGGCGCAAGGAAGGTGTACAAAGGGTCCTGAAACTCATGTTACCCGCGATTTTCGGTTCGTCCGTGGCACAAATCAATTTGCTTTTCGATACGCTAATCGCTTCATTTCTGGTCACCGGTAGCGTGTCTTGGCTCTATTATGCGGATCGACTAGTGGAATTTCCCCTGGGTGTTCTCGGTATTGCGCTAGCGACGGTTATTTTACCGAGTCTGGCCGCAAAACACGCCGAAGATTCACCTGACGCATTTGCAGATACAATCGATTGGGCGCTCCGGTGGGTCCTATTAGTCGGTACGCCCGCAACCGTCGGTCTTTTTCTTTTGGCAGGCCCGATGTTAGCCACTTTGTTTCAATACGGCGAGTTTGGCGCCAATGATGTGGAAATGGCCGCCTATAGTCTTATGGCCTATTCGCTGGGCCTCATGGGATTTATATTTGTGAAGGTCTTGGCGCCCGGATTTTACGCTCGTCAAGATACGCGTACCCCTGTGCGTATCGGTGTTATCGCAATGGTATCCAACATGGCGTTGAACGTCGTCTTTGTTGTGCCGATGGTGGTTTTCGGGATCACGGCGCCCCATGCCGGGTTGGCGCTGGCAACATCGTTGGCGTCCTTTATCAATGCTGGTTTGTTGTTCCGCCAATTGCGGCATCAAGGCGTGTACCGAGCGGGTTCGGGGTGGGGGCGTTTAGTCACCCAAGTGGGTTTCGCCAATGGTTTCATGGCGGTGGCACTTTGGTGGGGCGCGGGCGAAATCGACCAATGGCTGGCGTGGGGTGCGACGGAACGTGTATTGAGTCTGACGATTTGGATTGGCGTGGGTGCTGGAATCTACCTGTTAAGCCTAGTGTTAATGGGCGTTAGACCCGCTCAGCTAAAAGCGTTAATGCGGCAACGGTAATTGGTAAATAAATGGGCCATCGCCGGATTTCCCGCGCGCATAAGCGAATCGGCGTTTTTATACGGCAATCAAGTCACTTATAATACAACCCATTATGGAGTTGATACGCGGTTCACATAACCTTCGGCCTCAGCATCGCGGTTGCGTTGCGACCATTGGCAATTTCGATGGTGTTCATTTAGGCCACCAGGCGGTGTTGGGGCAATTGGCGGAGAAAGCGGCGTTGCTGGGCTTGCCTACAATTGTGATTACGTTTGAACCTCAGCCGCTTGAGGTTTTTACCAACGGTCATGCGCCACCGCGATTAAGTCGTTTTCGGGAAAAAATGCAGACACTGAGACGGTTTTCCGTTGACCGAGTGTTGTGTATCCGCTTTAATCGGGCATTTGCCTCAATAACGGCTTCGGATTTCATTGAGAGATTATTAGTGAACGGGCTGGGGGTTCGTTACCTCGTAGTGGGTGATGATTTCCGTTTCGGCCACCGTCGGCAGGGGAACTTCGATATGCTGGTGTCGGCCGGCTCGGACCACGGTTTTCAGGTTGCGAAGATGCATAGCTTTCATGTGGACGGTATTCGGGTCAGCAGTACGCGAATTCGCGACGCATTAGCCGTAGGCGACTTTCAAGGGGCGGAGAAATGCTTAGGGCGCCCTTATCGCATGTCAGGTCGTGTCGCCCGTGGTGACGCGCGCGGGCGCACGATTGGCTTCCCGACGGCAAACATCCATTTACACCGAAAAGCCACGCCCTTGCTAGGGGTATTCGCGGTGGAGGTCTTTGGTCTGGACCGGGAGCCTTGGGTGGGCATCGCGAATGTGGGAACGCGGCCAACGGTAGACGGTACCCGTACTTTGTTGGAGGTTCATCTATTCGATTTTGACGAGATGATCTATGGGCGTTATGTACAAGTAGATTTTTTAAAAAAAATTCGCCATGAACAGCGATTCGACTCCTTGGAGCAACTCACGGCCCAGATTAAACGCGACGAAGCGGCTGCCAAAGCGTATTTCCAGCGCTAATAATCGAGTGGCGCGCTAGTGGGAATTGGCGTTTGTATTGACTCGTGTGCGTCCGCGTCTCGACCGACTTCGTTGCGCCGAAAGTTGACTTGGCGGCAGCTAAGGGCTCGCGCAAGAATAAGTTTACATTTTGAGCGTTGAGGCGCACGCCTGGCAAGGCGCGAAAACGCAGGAATATGCGCATATTTCAAGTTGTCGCAACGCAGCCAGGCAGGATGCATCGATGTTCAAAATGTGAAGTTATTTTTGCGCGAGTCCTAAGGG
>CALZJI010000367.1 GCA_945787615.1 uncultured Chromatiaceae bacterium
CAATTTTGCTTGTCTTTTGGCCCAGCTTCTGTGTTGCTGCAAGGGTTACATAAAGGGATTATGCGCCCCTTGCCGCGCCTTGAATCTGAGCCAAAATCCGGCGCAATCTTTGGACAATTATTTATTTCCGCGGCCCTTAACGCGCGTCCTAATCGTATTCCAAAGGGCTTTTATGTGTAAAATGAGCGCTCAGGCCTATGCTCTCTACGTAGGAATAGGTATTATTACGAGGTTATTACCCATAATATGAACGTATAATTATTAAATTAAAGTTAACGAAGATTGAGCTAAGAAAAAAATTTCGCGCAATACGCAGACTTCTGCCCACGCAGTTGATCTCGAAAACCTTTAAACCTCTCCTCAACATATTAAATAATCGCAGTAGGTCAGAACTCACGCCCTTCTTGCGAGATATTGAGAGAAGTAGCCTCGCATGCTGATTTGTTGTTATGAATAAAGGCAACCTGTTTTGTGGGCGACTAATGCGTGTTTCACAACGACCAATTAGCTATAGGTGCGCGCCAATTGGCGGTCCTCTGAGGTACGTCATCGGCGTGCTATTATTGTCGATATCCTATGGCAACGCCGCGTTCGCGCAACCCGTCGCCTCGGTAACTGCGAGCGATGGTATCGCTGCCGAGTCAGGTTCCACGGGCGAATTTTTGATACGTTTGTCAGAACCTGCCGGGATTGATGGCGTCTCAATCCGATTTGATCTCAGTGGTACAGCCGACCAAGCAGACTATAACGCCATTCCCTCCTTTGTCGATTTTTCTGCCGGCCAGAGTTCAGCACGGGTTCTCGTAACGCCCGTTAAGGACGAGATCCGGGAGCAACTTGAAACGGTGACAATTACGCTCGTTCCGGGTAATAGCTACGCGCTTGGGAATACAACAACGGCTATTGTGGCAATAATCGACGAACGCCCGTCCCGTATTCCTGTTGTGACAGTCGATGCTCTGGACGCCGTGGCAATCGAACCCGAGGGAAGCAGTACCGGTGACACTGGGCAGTTCATCGTTAGGCTTGACCAAGCTGCTGGGGATGATGGACTCACTGTTTTTTATCAAATCAACGGGACGGCGATCCCTGGTAATGGCAACGGTGCGGGCGATTACCTTAGCCTCCCTGGGAGCATCTCGATCCCCCCAGGTAACGTCGCTTCGGGGCCGATCGACGTGGTGCCTTTAGCGGATACAGAGCAAGAAAGCAGCGAAACTATTCGACTCACACTAACTATGAGCGCCAACGCTGATTATATCGTTGGAACGTCGGGTGCAACAGCCGAAATTCGGCTAAACGATGCGAATGCCCCCGGCGCGCCCGGAACTGTTTCTACCATCGAGGACATTCAAGGGGAAACACAGCGCACCGCTGGGCTAAGCGAAGCGATACCGATTACCGCAACCCTTTTAGGTGAAAACGCAGTGCGCTTGCAAGGTGTCTCTGTGCTATGGCAGCTTGATCAGGCCGGCGTCGATGCGGGCGGTGTCCTCATCTCGCCTGATGCCTTTACCAACGGCGATGGCCAAGCACGGGTGACGTTACAGACCGCATCGGAACCGGCCGTCTATACGGTGACTGTGACAGCTCAGAATGACACTTCAAATATACAAAAAACATTCACCGTTATCGCAGGCATCGTTGATAGCACGGCGCCCAACACCCCTGAGGGAGCAATAGGATCTGCGATGGATAGCTTTTGCCCAAAACTCGCCGCGACTTCTGGTAGCTTAACAACGACGCAACAAGCGCTACTGGCCCGTTGTAATGAAATCTTTGCGGCGGCGCGGGCCGACGATGATGAGGGAGTACGCGAGGCGCTACGCACGATTTCGCCCGAGGAAATAGCAGCTCAACGTAATTCTGCGCTGTTGATCGCTGATCAGCAAACACAAAATATTGTCGCGAGATTGGCGGCGCTTCGCCGGGGTACTGCGCGTGTCTCTCTTTCGGACTTTACGTTCAAGCTCGGCGATGAAGTGTTGCCCGCTGTAGTGTTCGAGCAATTTTTCGAACCTGGTGCTCGGGGAGGGAGTTCGGGTGCGATTGGGGAAGATCCTGACGAGTTGCCGCTTGACGAACCGTTTGGCGTATTTGTCAGCGGAAATATCTCTATTGGCAACAAAGACCCAGGAGAAAACGAAAGCGGATTCGAATTCGATGCGTGGGGATTTACCAGCGGTATCGACTATCAATATTCTGACGACATTGTATTCGGCGGAGCGCTAGGGTATTCAAGCGTTGCTACGGAGCTGGATAATAGCGGCGGGACACTGGACACTGAAGCGTTTAGTCTCTCGATGTATGCTGCCTACTATAAGATCGATGGGCTCTTTCTCGACGGGATAATACGTTACGGTGTGAATGAGCATGTTTCGGCGCGCAACGTTGATTACACCCTCAATGGCTCCGCTGTTCAGCGCTCCGCTCGGGGCAGTACCGACGGCGATGAACTCGCTATGAGTATCGGAATTGGCTATGAGTTGTCAAATGCATCAGGATTGATAGCCGACCTCTTTAGTCGTATCGACTACGTCACCGCTACGGTTGATGGTTTTGCGGAAAATGGTGCCCAAGAGTTGGATCTTGAAATCGGCAAACAAGAGTTTGACTCGTTGGTGTTGGTCCTTGGAGGGCAAGTAAGTCAAGCGTTTGCCCGTCAGCTCGGTTTCGTGATTCCCCATGTACGTTTTACGTGGGAGTACGAGACACAAGATGCTCATGCGATAAAAGGCCAGTTCGTTAACGACCCTTTTAACACTGAGTTTCGCTTTACAACGGACGAGCCGGATAAAGACTACTTTCGCGTTGCAATGGGGGCGACCGTTGTTACCGTCGCGGGTATGGCGGCTTATGTCCAGTACGAACAGATATTCGCGAGAACGAATTATTCGGAATATGAACTAGCGTTTGGTGTAAGGTGGGCGTGGTAATGTCTAATGTGCTAAGCGAGTGGAGAGCGAGCGATGTTGGTTAGCGCCAAGAGAGGTGATGTAACGCCCCGCGTTAAGGCCGTCGTCTTGTGGTTCATGGTCATCGCTTTAGTCGTTGTAGGACCACTTAAACCAGCGCACGGCAGCCATAATCCAATTGTAGGTATCACAGCGCCGGATGCCTCAGCCGAAGAGGCCGGTCAGGATGTCGGGGTTTTTCGGATTGGTGCCGACTTCAGCACTTCAGATGTCGACTCGATAGACGTAAAATTGAACTTAAGCGGTAGTGCACGAGAAAACCAAGACTATCTTGGGGTCGATACAAAAGTCACGTTGAGTCGTGCGAACGCAACGCAACAGATCACTATTAGACCGACCGACGACGATAACATCGAGGGAACGGAGCAGGTCATCGCCGCTATTGCGAGCGACGACAACTACGATATTGACGCGGAGCAGCAAAGCGCCACTATTCAATTGTTCGACAATGATTTACCGCTGCCAACAGTCTCCGTTACTGTGAGCGGTACCCAAGCTGCGGAGATCGGCAGCAATGCGGGGTCGTTTACCGTCAGTCTAGACCGAGAGCCGGGAGCCGCCGGCCTCACCGTGGACTATAGTCTAACTGGCACGGCCACCAACGGCACGGATTACCAGGCTCTGCCAGGCAGCGTTAACTTCGGCCCCGATCAACGCAATGCGCTCATTATCGTCGCACCACTATCCGATAGTGATTTTGACGAACCGGATCCCGAGACCGTAATTATCAATATCGCTAGCGCGTCGAGTTATCAAGTAGGTAGTCCGTCCACGGCGACTGTGAACATCGCCGCTGAGCCGGCCCCTCTTGAGGTTTCGCCCAAAAGCGGTACGGTGGTTGTCGGTAATACGCTGGGCTTTAGCGCCAGCGGCGGTGTTGCTCCTTACACCTGGCTTACAAGTAATTCACGCGTAGCCAGCATCGACAGTAATGGGCTATTAACGGCGCTCGCTCCAGGTTCCGTTAATTTGATGGTGACCGACCAACAAGGTAACAGCACGACCACTGGCATTATTCGCATTGTCGCTGAACTTTCTATATCGCCAACCAGCGGTACGGTGATGGTTGGCGACACACTTAGTTTTGATGCCTCTGGCGGCAGTATTCCCTACGTATGGTCAACAAGTGACCCAAACATTGCCACGATTGACAGCGATGGTCTCTTAACGGGTGTTACGCCGGGCACGGTAACCGTCACGGTAGCCGACCAACTGGACGCAGCGGTATCGACGGACGTCATAGTAGTTGTTGCCGCGCTTACTGTTTCCTCGAGTGGCGATTTCGTCACGGTCGGTGACACCTTAAGCGTTAACGCTGTGGGGGGTGTGCCGCCCTACGCGTGGTCCACGACGAATCCAAACGTGGCTACCATCGACGATAACGGCCTGTTAACCGCCGTTGCGCCTGGAACGACGGTGGTGGCGGTTACCGATCAACTGAATAATACTGCATCGACAGGGCGTATACAGGTGGCGGCCCCCCTGTCTATTTCTACTAGCGGTGATACCGCCACGGTTGGTGATGAACTAAGTTTTAGTGCCGCGGGTGGTGTCGGTCCATACAGCTGGCGCACCAGCGATTCCGCGATTGCCAGCATAAACAACGACGGGGTATTAACGGCCCTCGCGCCCGGCGAAATAACCGTGACCGTTACTGATCAGCGAGGCGGTACGTCGACAACGGATGTCATTCGTATAGTGGGCGGCCTTACGCTATCACCGAACAGCGACACGGTAGTGGTTGGCGGTTCGCTGCGTTTTAATGCCACGGGCGGTGTGTCGCCTTATCGGTGGTCGATCAGTGACGAGAGCATTGCCGCCATCAATCCCAATGGCGTATTAACAGCTGTGGCTCCGGGCACCGTTACGGTGACGGTATCGGATCAACAGAACAACGCGGTCTCTACTGGCGACATACTAGTTGTGGCTGCTCTGGCAATTTCCGCAGCCGCCGACATCGTCACCGTCGGCGGCACACTGAGCTTTAGCGCCACGGGTGGTGTGGCGCCTTACGCGTGGTCGACGAGTGACCCAACAGTGGCCACGATTGACAACCGCGGCTTTTTATCGGCTGTCGCGCCGGGAACGATTACTGTTACCGTGACGGATCAGCGGGCTAACACCGCCAACAGTCGCGAAGTTCGTGTTGTCGCAACCCTTGGTGTTTCGCCGCAACGCGCTACTGTCGCTGTCGGCAATACACGAACGTTTAACGCCACGGGGGGCGTTTCGCCTTACACGTGGCGCACCAGCGACGCTTCGATTGCACGCATAGACAATGCCGGGTTAGTAACGGGGCTCGCGCCCGGTGAGGTTACGGTGAGCGTAACGGACCAGCAAGGCAGCGTTGCGATAACGGGTGCTATTCGCATCGTCGCCGCGCTCGCGGTGTCGCCGAGCCGCCAAACGCTGGTGGTTGGCGAGTCGCAGAATTTTAGTGCCTCAGGCGGCGTTGGGCCTTACACCTGGAGCACCAGCGATGCGTCGATTGCAGGTATCGACAACGCCGGATTGTTAACGGCGATCGCACCCGGCGAAATAGTCGTAACGGTTACAGACCAGCAAGACAGCACGGCGACAACGGAACTTGTTCGTGTTGTCGCGGCGCTTGCGGTGTCACCGCGCAGCGAAACGGTAGTGGTTGGTAATACACTGCGGTTTAGCGTCACAGGTGGGGTGGCGCCCTATACGTGGTCGACGAGTGATTCCAATATCGCAAACATCAGCAATGATGGTTTGTTAACCGGTGTGACGGCGGGGCCCGTTACTGTAACGGTGACTGATCAACAGAACAACGCGGTCTCAACGCAAAACATAGTTGTGGTGCCTGCTTTGACGATGGGCACTAGCGCCGATATTGTCACCGTGGGCGAAACACTGGATTTTAGCGCTACGGGTGGTGTGGGACCCTACGTGTGGTCAACGAGTGATGGAGACGTCGCGACCATTGATGGTAGCGGTACATTATCGGCTTTATCGCCGGGAACGGTTTCCGTGACGGTTACGGATCAGCGAACTAATACGGCTACCAGCGGCATCGTCCGTATTGTCGCACGCCTTGACCTTTCGCCTTTAAACGGCGCCGTCGCTATTGGCAATACGCTGCAGTTTAGTGCCTCAGGTGGGGTCGAGCCTTACACCTGGAGCATCAGCGATGCGTCGATCGCAGGTATCGACAACGGCGGATTGTTAACGGCGCTCGCACCCGGCGAAGTGACGGTGACCCTCACCGATGAACAAGGCAATACGGTGGTAACGGATCGCATTCGTATCGTTGCCGGTCTTGCGGTGTCGCCAACTAGCGGAACGGTGGTGGTTGGCGGTACGTTGAGTTTTAGCGCTAGCGGTGGCGTGGCTCCTTACGCGTGGTCGACGAGCGATACAGATGTCGCCACCATCGACAATAGCGGATTGTTGACGACCGCGGGAGTCGGAACGGTCACGGTAACGATAACCGATCAACAGGGCGACGCCGTCTCGACAGGAGCCATTCAAGTGGTGGCTACCCTCGCGGTTTCAGCTGGCACCGCTATCCTAACGGTTGGCGATACCCTACGTGTTGATGCGACAGGGGGTGTTGAACCTTATGACTGGCGTACGACCGATGACTCGGTTGCCAGGGTAGACGGCAGCGGAGAACTAACAGCGCTTGCGCCCGGCGAGGTAAGGGTGATTGTTTCTGACCAGCAAGGCAGCACGGTGGCTGAGACTATTCGTATCGTGGCAGGCCTTTTGCTCTCACCCACGAGCGGGCGGTTAGCGGTTGGTAGTACGCTTAGTTTTACTGTGACGGGCGGTGTCGCCCCATACACCTTGAGCACGAGCGATACAAGCATCGCCGAGGTTGACAATAACGGCCAGTTGACTGCTGTGTCGCCGGGGAGCGTTGTAGTTACTGTGACCGATGAGTTAGACAACACGGCATCAACAGACACGATAGAGGTCGTCGAAGGTATCACAATCTCGCCGTTGACGAGCACAGTCGTTGTTGGTGACACACTTAGTTTCAATGTTACCGGGGGAGTGCCACCCTATGGCTGGGAAACAACCAATGCTGACGTTGCGACCATAAGTAATGACGGCGTGCTCGCTGCGCTGAGCGCCGGAATCGTTAATGTGACAGTGAGCGATAGTCAAGGAAATATAGCAACGAGCGACGAAATTATGCTCGTGTTACCGGCGGTGAACATCGAAGCATCGGATCCGATTGCAACCGAAGGCGGCGAAGATGTAGGTCAATTTAGGATTACCATCGATGTGCCCGCACCTAGCGATGGCCTAGTGGTTAACTACGCGTCAAGTTTTATCGATAGTAACAGCAATAGTGATGCAGACTTCGAGGGCCTGCCCGGGCAGGCGACGTTGGTCGCCGGAACGCAAGAAGTTACCGTTTCGATTATTCCGATTGACGACGCCGAAGCGGAGGATCCGGAAGAGGTAACCTTGACGCTTGTGGAGAATGAGAGTTATGTTCTTGGCGCTGAAACACAGGCGACAATAACTATCATTAGCGATGAACTCCCTCAGGCAACCGTCTCAGTATTTGCCGACGCTATTGCCAATGAAGCCAATTCCACAGGCGCTTTCATTATCAACCTCAACCGGCCAGCGCCTCAGCCGGATGGGTTTACCGTATTCTACGATGTGAGTGGAACCGCTAAACCCGGTTCTGCGGGAGACGAGGCGATAACCCATTATAAATCACTATCTGGCAATGTGCCGATTCCGGTCGGCGAAAGGTCCGCAGTCATCATCGTTGAACCCATTGATAATACAGAATCAGACGGCCTGAAAACGGTGATTTTGACCTTGAAGGAAGATCCCAATTACCACGTGTCATCATCTAATAGGCGCGCGACAGTCACGATAGAGGATGATGAGAACCCGCAAGCACCCGGAGCTCCCAACGCAATTACCATTCAGCGAATCGACACTCCAACACGTCAGACGGCGCGGGTGGATGAAGCGCTTTCGTTCGGTGTTCTCGTGGTTGACGAGAGCAACACGCCTGTGGAAAACGTGGCCCTTAATTGGACCTTAAACCAAGCAGGTATCGACGCCGGCGGCACCTTTACACGTTCAGACAACGCGACAAATGCCAATGGCGAAGCGCGAGCGAGCCTTCAGACCGGCAGTTTTCCGGCTGCCTATGTTGTAACCGTAAGAGCGCTGATCAGCGACGGCAACGGAAACGACGTCTCAGTATCCGATCTCTTTACGGTTAACGCCGGCCTTGTTGATGTTGTCAATCCCGACACCCCCGAAGGCGCAATCGGCGTAACATTTGATAAATTTTGTCCGCGCCTCAATGCCATCGAGAGCCAACTCAATGGCAGCGAACAGGCGTTGTTAGCGCGCTGTACGGAATTATACACCGCCCTCAGTAGCACCAACGATAGCGATATTCTTAATGCTCTTCGATCTATCGCACCTGAAGAAGTTGCTGCAATAGGCTCCCTTAGTAAACGGCTTGGGTTGCGGCAATTGCATAATATCGTTAACCGCCTCGATTGGGTTCGGCGTGGTGAGCGAGGTCTATCGTTATCTGGGTTGACTCTTAATATTAGCGGTGAGACGTTGCCTGGGCGCGCCTTTGATCTCGCCCTAGACGATGCGGTCGGTGGTCAAGCTGGCGATGATCAAACAGTGAAGTCTTGGTATACAGAACGTTGGGGTTTTTATATCACGGGCCATGTTGAAACCAGTGATAGAGACGAAACCGCACAAGAGGTTGGATTCGAGGCGGATACACAAGGTGTTACGGCTGGCGCAGACTATCGTTATTCAAACAACGTGGTGATGGGTGGTGCGATGGGGTATGCGACCACTGATGCGGATTTATCCGGAGGCAGCGGCATACTCGACGCGACTAACTTCAGCTTATCCGGCTATGGCACGTACTACTTGTCGGAGAAAGCCTACATCGATGGAATCGTTTCTTACGGCAGTGGTGATTTCGACATGCGACGCGACGTAAATTATGCGTTAAGTGGTTCGTCTGTGCAACGGACCGCAAATGGAAGCACAGACAGTGATCAATTCGCCATAAGCTTAAACGCAGGTTATGAGTTTTTTAGCCAAGACGGATTTATATCTGAAGTCTTTGCTCGATTGGATCATATTACAACCGAAATTGATAGTTACAGTGAGTCGGGAGCGGGCGAACTGAACCTCGCTATCGATAATCATCAATTTGATACTATGATTTTTGCCATCGGTGGGCAACTGTCCAAAGTTTTCAATCAACGATGGGGCGTGTTGTTGCCTCAAATTCAGGTTACGTGGGAGTACGAAGACGCGGATTCATATGAGATACGCGGCGAGTTTGTGAACAATCCATTTGGCGACACATTCGAGCTTCGCAGCGATGAGCCGGATAAGAGTTATTTCCGACTCGGGGCGGGCATTTCCGCGACCCTTCCCAGCGGCGTGTCTGGGTTTGTCCAATACGACAAAGTACTAGAACGCGACGAGTATACTGAAAGCGCGTTAAGCGTGGGAGCACGAATTGTTAGGCCGTGGTGAGCGGAGCTTATCTAAGGGCCCGCATTTTTTATCAAATCCGAGTGCACCCGCTTGTTATTCGCCCCACGAGGGGGTACCGTGACGTTTCCAAAAGAAATTTTTCTCGGTAACTGCCATCATTGCGTTGTACGTCTCTTCGAAGGATTCACGTGGTCAGAGATGATAACGCTCCTTTGCACGGCACCTACTTCGAACGGCGGTCTCCTTGCTTGCGAACGATTATCCCGAGTATTAATAGCGTCGCGGCAAGCGCACTGAGGAAAACCCGAAGGGTTGGACCCAAAATATTCAGGCCAAGCACGAGATCTAGGGCACAGACGAGTAAAGTTATCCAGCCAATACGTTCAAGATTCCGTGCCGATTGACTGATTGTGGCGTGAGTCTCTTCTTGTTCGTTTTCCATTTGTGCACCCTTTCCGACAGGTAGTCGGTAATACCGAAATCATAACTTTCGCGTCTTTATTCCACATGATTCCACACGATTCCGCGTCGACCACATCCTAGGTATTTTGAGTTGGCAACATCGTGATGTCCAGTGTATTAACCGAAAATCTAGTGTATCGCTGCGAGAAAATGCGGTGTCGTTGGCACCTTCACGTGGGCTTACGTGGAATGCGGCATAGGCCGCAGATCACAATGTAGTGTGGTATTATCGTTCCCGCGTCTATACTCATACACGTCTCCTGGATAGGTTCCTCAACCTGCTTCATCGCGCACATGATCTTAGGCGGATTTCTCAATGTTATAAATGAGGTATATTAATGCAGATCGCAAAAAACAAGGTTGTTACAATTGATTACACACTTAAAGACGACGACGGAAACGTGATCGACTCCTCGGACAACCGAGAGGCGTTGTCCTATTTTCACGGTGGGCGTAACATCATACCCGGCTTGGAAAACGCCCTTGAAGGTAAAGTTGCAGGTGACACCTGGGCCGGCACGATTGCGCCGGAAGAAGGCTACGGTGAGCGTGATGATACCAAGGTGCAAGCCGTGTCCCGAGATGTATTCCCGTCTGAAGCGGAAGTTTCGGTAGGTGCACAATTTCACGCATCCGGCCCTAATGGCGAGCCGTTTACCGTTACCGTCATGGACGTTCAGGACGAGCAAGTCGTGGTCGATGGTAATCATCCGTTGGCCGGCAAAAATCTGAACTTCGATGTTAAAGTCGTTGAGGTCCGCGATGCCACGGACGAAGAAATCTCACACGGTCACGCGCACGGTCCGGGTGGCCATCATCACGACTGATTAATACGGGCCCAACATGTCGCCTGCGGGCCTCCGTCACGGTGAGGGTCAAGGTTGTGCCAAATCGCGCGGAACGAGGCGTACGGAAAAGGAATTTCGCCAAACAAGATCGCTGGCGGTATTTTCAACGTCGCTGCGCGTTGTTAACATTGGCAGAGGGGAGACGCCTCACTTGACAACCATTGACGAGGTGTTTTTGATACGCACAACACGGCGGTCCAAATCGTTATGATTGAAAAAATTATCTCGGGTGGGCAGACCGGGGTTGACCGGGCGGCGCTCGACGTAGCCATGGAATTGGGTATCGCCTGCGGCGGATGGTGTCCGGCAGGGCGGGACGCTGATGATGGGCCAATTCCTGAGAAATACCCGCTCCAGGAAACAGCAGATATAGACCATACGGTCAGAACTCAAAATAACGTGAGGGATTCTGACGGAAATCTCATGTTTTATCGCGGCGAACTCCAGGGCGGTACCGCCTATGCTGTGGAGATGGCCAAACATCTCGGTCGCCCGGTGGTAGCGATCAATCTCGACGCGCCACTTCAGATACAGGGTGTCATTGATTGGATAGAGCAACACCGGATGCGCGTGCTGCACATCGGTGGCCAGCGAGAGCAAACAAGTCCTGGGATTTACGAATTAACACGCGCACTTATCAAGGAAATTCTCAGCACTTACGTGCAGAAGTAACGTTTGTTCCTTGTCGTCTGCGGCTCACAAGAACAGCGAGCCGCTTCACCGATTAGGGCCGCGGAAATAGATAATTGTCCAAAGATTGCGCCTGATTTTAGCTCAGCTTCAAGGCGCGGCAAGGGGCGCATAATCGCTTTATGTAACCCTTGCCGCAACACAGAAGCTGGGCCGAAAGACAAGCAAGATTTGGATGATTATTTGTTTCCGCGGCCCTTAGCTACCCGACCGACGCGCAAGGCGTCGCGTCGAGCTAACAATAATCAGTCGTCGCTGTCCAATGTTTTATAGAGCTCGCACATAAATTCTGCTTCGATGGGGTAATAAGTGAACGGAGTAGAGTAGGCAAATAAGATAACAGCTAACTCTCGTGCTGGGTCAACCCAAAAGTATGTATTTGTAGAACCTGCCCATCCGTATTCACCTATTTCCGATTGGGGCAGCGCGCCGTTCTGCCTTTGTTTGACGCGTACATTAAATCCGAACCCGTAATTAACCGTGCGGTATTTGGCATACTCGGATATGCTGTAAGGTAGTAGTTTGTCGGGAAGGTGGTTGGTCGCCATGAGTTTGAGACTTTGCGGGCTGATGATCTGTTGTGTTTCGTGACAGCCTTGGTTCAACAGCATGGTGGCGAACTTCTTGAAGTCGCTGGCTGTTGAGTACAATCCACCGCCACCTGCGAATAGCTTTTTTTTATTAAAATCCGATTCTTCAGGCTGTTTAACCCGTTTGTATTGGCCGTCGCGCCAAGGTCCATATAATGTCGCAACGCGATTCAATTTGGTCCTAGGCACCAGAAATCCAGTATCCTTCATATCGAGCGGGGCAAAAATACGTTCGCGGAAAAAGTCTTCGAGGTTGCTGTTGGAGACTACTTCAATGACTCTACCCAGTACATCGGTGGATGCACCATAGCACCAGCCGCTGCCCGGTTGGAATAACAACGGCAGGGTGGCGAGCTTTGTCATCATCGTAGCGAGCGTATCCTGAGGTTCGAAGAGATGCGCCGATCGATAACGCTCCCGTAACGGCGGAGGCACGGTGAACTCATAGCCAAATCCCGCCATATGTGTCAATAGGTGACTCAGAGTAACGGGGTTTTCAAGCGGCACATTAGTACCGTTTGATGTCACGACGTCGATCTTTCGGAATTGAGGTATAAAGTCACTAACCGCGTCGTCCAAACCTAGCTTATTTTCCTCAATGAGAATCAGCGCCGCGACACTTGTGACGACTTTCGAAATCGACGCAAGCCGTAACAGCGTGTCGAACCTCATGCGGGCTTTAGTCTCGATATCGCCGAACCCGATAGCGCGCTCGTATACAGGTGTACTGCCCACAATTACCGAGGCTGTAATTCCTGGGATCTTGTGCTCGTTAATGTAAGAAAGTAAGAGTAAATCTAGATTTTCCCACATAGTAAAAGTATCGGTCAAAGGCGATATATACCCGTGGCGTTTGAGATTTAGGTGTCAATAGCACGCCCTCTTCATTCCATGGCTGCGTTGAAACTCCTCGCAATAGTCCGGCTATTACTCGTCATTTCGCCTTGCCACGAAA
>CALZJI010000368.1 GCA_945787615.1 uncultured Chromatiaceae bacterium
AGTGATGCGTTTTATAAAAACCGATGATCTTGTTCGACGATGTTGTTGAGATATTTACATTGCCGGATCTTAATGCGTGTGTTGTTCTCTTTAGTATATTTGTTGATGCCCGCTTTGTTGGCAGCGCTCTTATCAATATTAATCAAGCTGGGTTTGCCGTTTCGACCAATTGCTTTTATAAGGTAGCGCTTGGCGGCTTCCTTGTCCCGTTTCACTGTTAACATTATTCTATGCATTGGCAGTATAACCGTATAGGGTGACAGTTATTTTCGTCGGACTAATGTACTAGTCGCGACAAAACCCAATTATTAGTTTTTCGTGGCTAATGGGTGCCCCTGTCATCCCAGGCTGGCCAATGGGTGACCCCGGTCTTGGCGGGTTTTCAATCTGCCCATAGAGAGGTTAGCTCTAATTCTATTTCCGCGAAAGGTGCTGCTGAAACTCGGTTGTCGTTTTCGAAAGCGCCGATGAGGGTCCAATTTCCTTCTCTTAGTTCGAACACTTCTAAGGTGCGTATGTCTGGATCGATCAACCATAGATGCGACACACCTTCACGTGCGTAAATGGGCATTTTCTCGATTCGATCTACCCTTGCGGTAGAAGGTGATAATACTTCACAGAGCCAGTCAGGGACTACGTCGAAGTAGGGTGTTTCAGGTAGTTCAGTCATTCGCTCTCGACGCCAGCCGGCTAAATCAGGCACAACGACGTCTGCTCCTAGATGTATCTCTGGCTCATCTAGAATCCACCAGCCACCGGGGCCTTGCCGCCCTCTATCAAAAGGGCCTCCGATTTCCACACCAAGCGATGATGATGCACGAGCATGTTTTGGCGCTGGTCGAGGGTGGGTGATCAACTGACCATAAATAATCTCGGCAACAAGGTGCCGGGGCACCTTAAGCAGGTCTTCGTAAGTTTCCTTTCTTTCTACTGGATCATTCATCTTTGCTGTTAGTTATCCGAACTATTCTAGTAACTCTTAAGGTTATCGTATCTTGCCTTGACTTCTTAAACAACCCGAAATAGTCCGGATAAATTTTAGACCGAGTTTCAGTGAGTTATTTTTACAACTAACCGCCGCATTTTGTTTAGCTGATTTCGAATAGCGTACACGACGGGCTCACTTTTTGGTTCGTGGGAAGCACTATTTGAGCGACCACTTTTTGGCGCTACTGAGACCTACGACCTAACTTTCCGAATGGGGTACATACGCTGGGATTGTGCCTTTGTACGTTCTTATCTGAACTCGCCGCCATAAATATCAGGTCGAGTTTAGATTTCGCCAGTTGAAATACCGTCAGAGGCATACACGAAAGTCGACATCCCACGCAATCGACCAATTGATGGGCTGATTGTTCGTCCAGCTCCATGATCAAACGTTTAGTGGTGAGATTTTGGGGGTAAAATGGGCCATTTAAGGTGAAAAAATGGCTGTTTTTAGGTGAGTAATTATTAGTTTGCAATGGCTTGTGTTGGTTCGACCCGGTTTATCTTTTATCTTCCCAATACGGATCATAGACCGCGGGAGATCGGGGCGGCGGGTGCGCCGACAAGCCGAGGTGAGTGACAATTTTGCGGATCACTGGAGGGTCTTCGATCGCGACGATGACGTGCATGGACGCACTAATGCCGCGGGCGCATGGATGCGCACGACTCCATGGATGGAGGAGATAGAGCGAAGCAGGATGCCAGAGCCGAGGAGCGGTCATCTTAAGTTTTCCGCCGCAGTTGGGGCACGTTTCCATGTCGATATCGAAGACCCGTTTGAGCAGCCGCGCCCATTGGACAGGAAGCCCAGGTGCCGCGTAGCACATGGATGTGCGAGAGAGGCCAGCTGATATACCGTCGACCTTTGGCGCCACCCTCCTCCACCGGCTCGGCGCCCTTCTCGTCTTGGGCGGGCGGCTCGGGAACGATGTCTGAGCGCCACGCGGCGTTGGGCGCCAGCACACCGTGGAAACGGATCAAGTTCAGCCGCGGGCGCGGCACTAAGGCCGCCAGCCGTTGCAATAGCTCCAACGGTGACATGACGATGTGAGTCGTCCCCGTATGGTGCAAAAACTAAAACGTCACGCGGCGGCTCGAAAATAAAACTTGAGCATGCCGCCAAGTCGTTCCTGGCGTCGGTAAAACGAAGCCGTTGTCCTTCGAGTTGTTGCTTTAGAACACGGTTCTCTTCGATGAGGTAATCGATGACCGACTGTTGGTGGCGGTTAAGCCACCCGGCCAGAGCGATGACCAGCAGATGGAAAGGTTGTGTGACGTTACTCATTGCCCGAACAGATTATACGTAATATTATCCTGATAACAATATCATACGCCTCGTTCGAATATTTGCACCATTCGGGCCACGGATTTTTTCACGGTTGAGGTCTGGACACCTCGCGGCTTAGTCACTTATTACGTTTTGTTTTTTATTCACTTGGCGACGCGGACCGTTCACATCGCTGGCGTCACGACCACGCCTGACGGCGCGTTTATGAAACAAGTGGCTCGTAACCTGACGGACGACATTGATGGTTTTCTTATTGGTAAAGAGTACTTGATCATGGACCGCGACACCAAATACACGCGCGCATTCAGACATCATCTTAAACGCGAAGGTGTGACGCCGGTGCGATGTCCACCGCGGGCGCCGAATTGCAATGCCTACGCGGAGCGATTTGTACGCTCCGTAAAAGAAGAATGTCTCGGACGGTTAATTTTATTTGGCGAGCGATCGCTGCGCTACGCACTCAGAAATTACGTTTCACATTATCATGCGGAGCGAAATCATCACGGCGTGGGTAACAAATTGTTATTTCCTAACGACGTTACGGCCGCCAACGACGAGCCTATACAGTGCCAGGAACGACTGGGCGGCACGCTAAAGTTTTACTTTCGAGCCGCCGCGTGACGTTTTAGTTTTTGCACCATACGGGGTATAGCTAATGAGAAAACAGGCATGTTATGAGTTTTCGGGACCCACAGGTACAACAGGGATAATAGCTATCGCATTTGACATGCGGTACGTACTCTCCTGTGCCATAATATTAATATTACAGCTGTAATATTCACGGACATAAGCTATGAAAACTAATCTCTTAGATCGTATTACGATCAACCCGAAGCAGTGTGGAGGTCGTCCCTGTATCCGGGGGATGCGGATCCGGGTCGTCGACGTGTTGGAACTGTACGCGGCCGGCCTTAGTTCTGAACAGATCATTAGCGACCTTCCCGACCTTGAACTCGAAGATCTGCAGGCCGTTCTGCAGTTTGCCGCACGCAGGTTCGATCATCCAGTGATAGCGGCGTGATTATCTGGCTCGACGCTCAATTGTCTCCCGCACTAGCGCCGTGGATTGCCAATACGTTTTCTATTCAGGCTGCCGCGGTGCGCGATCTGGGTTTGCGTGATGCGATGGATGAGGAGATCTTTGCCGCTGCGCGGGATGCCGCGGCGATTGTTATGAGCAAAGACAACGACTTTGTCCGACTGTTAGAGCAACACGGCGCACCACCTCAAGTCATATGGTTAACCTGCGGTAATACCAGTAACGCTCATCTCAAGGAGTTACTAACAGAAGCGCTGCCGCAAGCGCTTAGCCTATTGGAAGCCGGCGAAAAACTAGTCGAAATTAGTGATCCTTGGTGAGATCTGCGGATAAGATTTTGTCGCAACTAGTACATTTGTCCGGCGAAAATATCTATCATCCTATACGTTTACCCTGCCAATGAATAGAATACCTCTGCGGGTGCAAGGATAGGATTTTTAAACCATACTTTCGCCTGAAATCGAGAGTATCCCAAGTCACGCCACGCGGAAAAATCGCGGAACAGGCGTCGAAATATTTCGGAAAATTCGAAATCAGGGCAGGTTTTTGGCGTAAATGGGCCGCTTGGGGCGCTCATCCCGGCCATCGAACGAACGCAAGGCATAGGCCCTTCTCGGCATCACGTTCGTGAACCGATCCGGGCGGTATCCTCAATAGATTTCGGCTTCCCAGCGCAGATCATAGCGCG
>CALZJI010000369.1 GCA_945787615.1 uncultured Chromatiaceae bacterium
CAACGCGCCGTACAAATGGCCGAAGAATGCGGCGCGCGATTAACCATCCTCCATGCCATCGAAGTGGTCCCCGTTGATATTGGCAACGAACTGATTCTCCCGCAAGTACAGGAAATTGAGCAACAACTCAAAGAGCAAAGCCAACGGAAGTTAGCGCACCTGGCGACCGAGTTAGGTGTAACGGACGCCGCACTGGTCGTCGCTAACGGTCCAACAAAATATGAAATTACGACCTATGCGACAGAAAATGCTGTCGACTTAATCGTACTCGGCAAACATGGACGCCGCGGCCTCGCCCGGCTTCTGGGTTCCACGGCCAACGGTGTGTTAAACCATGCGCCGTGCGATATACTCGTAGTACATATACCCGTAGCGTTTCAGATTTAGGCGTCGATAGCACGCCCTCTTCCTTCCGTGGCCGCGTTGAAACTCCTCGCAATAGTCCGGCTATTACTCGTCATTTCGCCTTGCCACGAAATGAATATGACGCACTCTCAACACCTAAATCTCAAACGCTACGGGTATATACAGCGTTAATAGGCGATCCACAATCGCCAAAGCGCGTTCGCTTTTCATTTTGGCCAAACGGTCCCTACGGGCAAACGCCAGTTATCGTCAGGTGACGGTCCGACACGGGCTCGATGGCAAAATCGCCGAAACCGGCAGCGCTCAACTGCACGGCGATTTCCTCAGGGCGGTAAGCGGCGAGTAAGGAACGAAAAAAATCCCGCCTAAGTATCTCAGGCTCACCGTCCGCGTAGATTTCTACAAACGCCTCTGCTTGAGCGCGACTGTGAGGCCGCATTAAATCCATCACGAATACCCGCGTGCCTGTTCGACCGTAGTCACTAATCGCACACCACAGGGCGGCGGGGTCAGCCAGATGGTGTAACAGGCTGTTGGAGATGATCACTTGGTAGTCCGCTTTCGGTAACGCGTCCGAGGGTAGATAAGCGTGTAACAATTCGATTCGACCGTTCAGCCCGGCCTGGGCGACGGCCTCTTTACCGAAACTCAACATCGCTTTAGCACCGTCCACGCCAATAATCCGAGCCTCGTGATACGCACGGGCGAAGCGAATAGTTACGTCCGCTGGCCCGCAGCCTAAATCCAGAACCCAATCCGTTAGCGTCAATTCCGGATAGGTAGCACGAAACATCTCAACAAATTTATCGTGAGGCTCTTCGAAATCCGCCAACGCATAGGCCCTGGCTTGCTCCCAATCATCCATCAGTTCCGGCTCGGCGATGCGATCCAAGGTGTAATCCTCGTAAAGGTGTCATGGCGCGAAAACGCTGGTCTCTAAGACAAATCCGTAAAAAAAAGGGGTGTGGATACTCACAAGCATATCTATAGCGCAAACGGGCGCGTCGTTGCCGACGTTAACGCGTAAACTATTTCGCAACAGCCAGCACGCGATTAGTCGGTGTCGCTGGCGACCTCTTGAGAAATTGCATGGCTTCCTCTGCCTCCATCGGGGTCGCCAGTAAGTAACCTTGTAATTCATGGCATCCTGACTCGCGCAAGAAATGAACTTGTTGTTTCGTTTCCACGCCTTCCGCAACGACGCGGATATCGAGGTTTTTCGCCATAGCGATAATCGCCAAGACGATTGCTCTATCATCGCGATCGCAATCGATATCGCGAACAAACGATTGGTCGATCTTGATGCAGTCGATGGGGAATCGTTTAAGGTAACTGAGCGAGGAGTAGCCCGTACCAAAATCATCGAGCGCTATTTGTACGCCCATTTCACTCAACTTGGTTAGCGTCGCCACGGTTTCTTCTTCGTGCTGAAGCAGTACGGTTTCTGTAATTTCGACCTCTAGCCATGATGCGTCGACCTCGTGTTTGGCCAAAGTCTTTTCCACTATCTGAACAAGCTCTTTCCGCCTTAGTTGTTGAGGCGAAAGATTAACGGCAACCCGCAGATCTTGGTAGCCCTTGTCACGTAAATGCCTAACATATCGGCACGCCCGATCCAAGACCCAATTCCCAATATCGATGACAAGGCCTGTGTCTTCGGCGATCGGAATAAACTTTCCGGGCGGAATGGTCTCTTTCCCCATTCGGCGCCAACGAATGAGCGCCTCGAACCCGCACACATTACCCCTCGCTGTATCGAATTGCGGTTGAAAATGCAACAAAAATTCATTGGCGTCAAGCGCGTTACGTAGCTGAGTTTCTAAGATCAGCCTCTCCTGCACAATCTCGTTCAATTCTTGAGTGAAAAACTTGTAGATATTGCGTCCTTGGGATTTTGCGTGGTACATCGCCGTATCGGCGTTACTCATTAACGTATCGGCGTTGTCTCCGTCGGCGGGATAAACGGATATACCAATACTGACCGACGTGTGAATAGGGTGTTTTTCAATCATATAGTCGACCGAGACTGCGTCGATGATCTTCTGGGCCAGGTTCGCCAGATCTTGGCCATCCTTTACGTGGGGGAAGAGAATCACGAATTCATCTCCTCCCATGCGTGAGACCGTATCGGATTCACGGACTGCACGACGCAGGTTATGGGCGACCATCTTTAATAATCCATCCCCGATATGGTGGCCAAACGTGTCATTTATGTTCTTAAAGCGATCCAGGTCCAAGAACATTAAACCGAACTGATTCCGCTCACGGCGCGCCTCACTAATAGCATAGTGGATATGTTCCGTTAACAAGTTGCGGCTTGCGAGGCCCGTTAACTCGTCGTGCTGCGCCAGAAATCGTATCTTTTCTTCGGCAAATTTGCGTTGCGTAATATCGTTAAGGGAGATCAGTAAGACGTCTTCTCCTTGAAAGGCCGTGCATTGTGCGGACAAGAGAGCCCACCTTGGATCATTCAAGCCATTTTGAATACGAACTTCAACGCCGCTACCATGTCCATCCCCTAGGATATTAACCAGCGGTTTGTCGGACCCGTTAGCAGCGTGTA
>CALZJI010000370.1 GCA_945787615.1 uncultured Chromatiaceae bacterium
ACAGAACCAATATCGTCGCAAAAGCTAATCCAAAGGTAATGGATACCGCCATGGGGATGAGAAATTGCGCCTGAACCGAAGTTTCAAAGAGCAACGGGGTTAAACCGGCGATCGTCGTTAACGATGTCAAGAGCACGGCGCGAAGTCGAGCGCACGCCGCTTCCGGGATAGCCTGTGCAACCGGCACGCCTGCTTGCCTCAGCTGCTGGTAAAAGGACACCAAGATTATCGAGTCATTAACGACAATACCGGACAACCCAACGATACCGAAGAGAGAAAGAATAGTGAGCTCGATACCCATTAGGTAATGCCCCACGACAGCGCCAATAAAACCGAACGGAATGGCGGCCATAATAACCAGCGGTCTGCTATAAGAGGCAAATACCCACGCGAGGATAATATAAATTAGAACAACGGCAAATAACGCGCCGCGCTTCATGTCTGCCATGGTTTCTGCCTGATTCTTTGCGCGACCCTCAAAAGAGTACGACACACGGTGTTGCACAGCGAGTTCCGGCAGAAAATTCTCCTCCAATGCGGCGAGAATGCCAGCGGCGTTGCTGACCGTCCTATCGACATCCGCCGATATTCGGACACTGAGTTTACCGTCGGTATGGCGTAAGGCTTCGAAACCTTTGCGCGCGGTTAAGGTCACCACGGTCCTGAGCGGCACACTGGTTCCGTCCCTGAGGATGACATTGAAGGTCTCCAGCGCGCCCAGGTTATGGCGCTCTTCATCGGGCAACACGACGCGCACTTCCACCTCGTCGTCGCCGTCCTGGAAAATCTGTACTAACGATCCATCAAATGCGGCGCGTAACTGGCTGCCAACCTCGTCGACGCTCAACCCTAAAGCCCGACCCGTGGGCGTCAGGTGGTAAATGAGTTGCTCTTGTCCCCAGGGAAGGTCATCTTCGATGGCGCTCACGCCTGGGAAGCTACGAAGTTTGGTCATGAGTTCCGCGCCAGCCTTCTTTATGACGTGCGGATCTTCACCGATAATGCGTATATCAACGTCTTGACCAGGCGGACCGCCATAACGCTGACTAATGGTAAACAACTCGATACCAGGAGGTACCACCGTACGTTCGCGCCATGCGCTTATGAACTCCGCGTTGCTTACGCTTCGCTTATCTGGGGAAATCAGTTCTACGATCACCGAGCCATATTGATCACCGGTTCGTTGCCCACTTGCGTCACCGCTGGTGCTGACGCCTTGGCGAACCACTGCCATCTCGACCAGCTCACCACCGAACGCCCCTTCTGTTTCGTTCAATGTTTCCTGGAGATGCTCGAGAAAGGCAATGACACGCTGCGGCGGGGTACCCGCGGTAAAACTCGCGTTCGCGTACAGGACTTTACTCTCGACACCGGGGAAAAACGTAAAACCAATACGCCCCCCAGCCACGAGACCAATTACAACAATCAACGTCGCCACTGCCGCGGCCAACGTAGTTCCTCGATAGCGAACGGCCAGCT
>CALZJI010000371.1 GCA_945787615.1 uncultured Chromatiaceae bacterium
GCACCCTAGCCGCTGTATTCTTTCTCAAACGGAATCAACACGCCTCCGATGAAAGTTCCGCCAAAACGAAACGTCGCCACAACCTTGAAGTTACGTCGCGTCGCCATCGATACCTATCGTGAGAACGTGGCCTATCTCCACCGCGACTGCCCCATTTACCGCGCCGAAGGTTTTCAGGCCTTATCAAAAGTGGAGGTCAGCGCCAACGGACGACGCATCGTCGCGGTGCTCAATGTCGTTGATGACCACAACATCGTTAATCCGGAAGGCCTTGGACTTTCCGAACAAGCGTTTGCTCAACTGCGCTGTAACGCAAACGATCTTGTCACCATCTACCATGCCGAGCCGCCCCGCTCCATGGACAGCGTACGGCGCAAGATCGGCGGCGAACGCCTCAGCCCGACAGAGTTTCAGGCCATTACTCAGGACATTGTAGGCAACCGCTATTCAAAAATGGAAATGGCAGCGTTTCTTGTGGCGGCAGGCCAAACGGGGCTCGACCGTGATGAGGTGCTCTACCTCACCCGCGCCATGACGGAAACGGGCCGTCGTCTCGATTGGCATGAACCGCTGGTCGCCGATAAACACTGTATTGGGGGCATTCCCGGTAACCGCACTTCAATGTTGGTGGTTCCCATTGTCGCCGCCCATGGCATGCTCATTCCGAAGACCTCCAGCCGCGCGATCACCTCGCCGGCGGGCACTGCAGATACCATGGAAATACTGGCTGACGTAAATCTCCAACCGGATGCCATGCACCGCGTGGTACGCCAGCAACGGGGCTGTCTCGCCTGGGGAGGGACCGCCAACCTGGCACCGGTTGACGATGTATTGATTTCCGTCGAACGGCCCTTGGGTATCGACTCGCAAAGCCAAATGGTTGCATCGATCTTAGCAAAGAAACTGGCGGCCGGTTCCACCCATTTACTCATTGACATCCCTGTCGGCCCCACGGCCAAAGTTCGGCACATGCGCGCCGCCCTCCAGCTGCGTAAATTGTTCGAATTCGTGGGCGATCGGCTAGGTTTGCATCTTGAAGTCGTTATTACCGATGGCCGCCAACCCGTCGGCCGTGGCATTGGGCCCGTTCTAGAAGCCCGTGATGTTATGCAGGTCTTAGAGAACCACCCGGAGGCGCCAGCCGACCTTCGCCAGAAAGCCTTGCGATTAGCCGGTCGCGTACTTGAATTTGACCCCGACGTGCGCGGCGGCCAAGGGTTTGCCATTGCCCGCGATATACTCGACTCCGGGCGGGCCCTCGCTAAGATGAACGCCTTGATCGATGCGCAGGGGCGGCAACACAATCAGTATCCTCCCGGCCAATTGAACTATGACATTCGAGCCGATCGCGACGGTGTGGTGACCGGGGTCGATAACTTCCTGTTAGCGCGGGTGGCCCGCATGGCGGGTGCGCCCATGGACAAAGGTGCCGGCGTGGAATTATTAAAGAAACTCGCCGATCCGGTAGGGAAAGACGAGCCGCTCTATCGAGTTCACGCCGAATTTCCCGCGGACTTCGAATTCGCGGCGCGGTTGAACGCCGAACGTGGAAGCGGATACAGCATCGGTGATTCCGAACACGTTCCGCAGCCGTATGTGGAGCTGTAATCCTTATGTCAACGTGTGTACTAGGCTTCCGCGACTACGAACAACCCGCCCAGCGATTAGCGTTGGCGTTGGGTGTGCCTTACCGGTGTGTTGCGCTCCATCGTTTCCCTGATGGCGAAAGTAGAGTGGCGTTACCCACCGATTTACCCAAGAATGTGATCCTCTGCCGTAGCCTCCATCAACCCAATGACAAACTTATCGAACTGATGTTGGCCAGCGCTACCGCTCGCCAAAGTGGTGTCGAGAACATTGCGCTGGTCGCACCGTATCTATGTTATTTGAGACAGGACTGCGCATTTCGCCCTGGAGAAGCCATTAGCCAACGGATCGTGGGCCCGTTCCTTGCCAAACATTTTGACGACATCTTTACGGTAGACCCCCACCTCCACCGCGTTCACACAATGGAGGAAGCCATTCCCTCTCGGCGGGCGGTTAATATAAGTTCTGCGCCGCTGCTCGCCAGTTTTCTTAACGAACAGGTCGAAGATCCTTTTCTGTTAGGACCGGACAGCGAATCGGAGCAATGGGTACGGCAAATCGCCGGTTATCTCAATTGCGACTACGCCGTGGCCAATAAAACACGTTATGGCGATCGGCGGGTGAAGATCATTTTACCGGCTCTGCGCCTGAAAGGCCGTACTGTCGTTCTGGTCGACGACATCGTCAGCACGGGAACGACCGTGGCTAACGCCGTTAGTCAAGTTGTCGCCGCCGGTGCAAAATCGGCTCATTGCCTCGTAACGCATGCCTTGTTTGTCGGCAACGCCGTACAAAAACTTCGCGATGCGGGCATACAGAACATCTGGAGCACGGACAGCGTTCCTCATGCTAGCAATGTTATCAACCTGGCGCCTCAATTGGCCAAAGGCATAACAGGATAGGGGGACGTCATGCCATTCTCACCGCTTTACCTCTTTATTTTTTTATTTCTCTTAGGCACCATGGTGGCGTTTATTCATCTGGGCATACTCACCATTGCTTTTGAGAAACTGGGTCTATCTCAGTCTTCGGCGGTCACCTTGTTGTTTATGTCATTGCTGGGCAGCGCCATCAACCTCCCCCTTTTTACCACTAAGGCGCAAGCACCACCCCCTAATATGGTCCCAAAACAGTTGCAGGGGCTGTTGCGCCACACGATGCGCGTTTTCGAAGGTAAAACCATTATTGCAGTCAACGTCGGCGGGGCCATCGTCCCGCTTATGTTCTCCGTTTACCTTCTCAGCCATAGCTCATTGCATCTCGGCGTTGTGCTTGTTGCGATTGCGCTTGTTTCAGTGGTCTGCTACCTTGCCAGTCGCCCCGTTCCGGGTATCGGCATAGGTATGAACATCTTCGTAGGCCCTATCTCGGCGGCTTTTGTCGCGGTGCTCTTAGATGGAGACCAAAGCGCGCCATTGGCCTATATTTGCGGCACCATGGGCGTGTTGGTCGGTGCTGATTTGTTGCGCCTTCCCGACATCAGACGTATGGGGGCGCCTCTGGCAGCTATTGGCGGGGCTGGGACCTTTGACGGGATCTTCATAACCGGAATTGTCGCCGTACTTCTCGCTTAATAGCGCTTATCGACGCCGCCCCGACGCTTACGAAACAAGAACAATAATGCCTAATAAAAACAACAATGGCGATAAAGCGGTACTAATCACGGGTTGCTCGAGCGGCATCGGTTTGGCCGTCGCCCACGGGCTTGGAAGCCGTGGATTCCGCGTGTTTGCCACGGCGCGTAAGACAGAAGACGTCGAAACGTTAACGGCACAGGGATTGGAAAGCCTACGATTGGATCTCGATGATAGCAACTCCATTGCTGCCGCGGTCGAGGAAATCTTGTCTCACACTGGCGGGCATTTATATGCCTTGTTTAACAATGGCGCCTATAGCCAACCGGGCGCAGTAGAAGATCTGCGTCGTGATGTTTTACAAGCACAGTTTGAGACCAATTTATTCGGTACTATGGAGTTGACCAATCGCATTCTCCCCGCGATGCGCCAACAGGGTTTTGGGCGAATCATCCAAAATAGCTCAGTACTTGGTTTTATCGGGTTACCCTATCGAGGCGCCTACGTTGCGACAAAATATGCACTGGAAGGGATCACCGATACGCTACGACTAGAGCTTGCGGATTCAGGAATACACGTTTCGCTTATCGAGCCGGGGCCGATAGAGAGCCGTTTTCGCGAGAACGCCTATAAGGCGTTTAAGAAAAACATTGATCGCGAGAACAGCCCTCATCGCGAGCGCTACCTTGCGATGGAACGACGACTAACCAAATCCGGACCTGCCGCGCCCTTTACGCTCACGCCAGAGGCAGTCTTAAAGCACGTCATTCACGCCCTCGAAAGCCCTCGCCCGAAACTGCGCTACTACGTCACCTTTCCGACGCACTTCTTTGCCGTCCTAAAGCGATTGCTCCCACACCGTGGGTTGGATTGGGTCTTGAAACGGGTATCGGAGGGAGAGCACAAGTAGCCAACGAAGACGAATACGATTGAAGAGCGCCGTGCATCCAGCGCAGTTTACCTTAGGGCCGCGGAAAATAATAATTATCCAAAATTGCGCCGGATTTTTGCTCAGATTCAAGGCACGGCAAGTGGCGCATATTGGAATATACAACACTTGCCGTAACGTAGAAGCTGAGCAAAAAGACAAGCAAGGTTGGATAATTAATTTTTTCCGTGGCCCTTATTAAGGTGCGCATCGTTTTGACGCAATTTTCCAAGACCTAGGCGCTTACTCGCCATGCACCCGACCGGAATTAACGATATATTGTTTATTCGGTCACACCTGGTCCGCCACCATAGGTTTGGCAATATACCGTCTCATCGACAACAACCTGGAAAATTCTTTATGAAATCGCTAAAGCTTCTAATCCTTTTCATTCCCTTGGCCATTGCCAGTTGTGCGACCATCGCGCCGAAATGGGACCCTCCCCACGTCAGCCTTGCGGGTCTGGAAATTAAAGAACTCGGGCTTTTTGAACAACGTTTCGTATTGCGCTTGCGTATGCAAAATCCCAACAATGCCACATTACCCATTTCAGGAATGAACTATAAGCTCTTTATTAACGACCAATTATTTGCTCGCGGCGTTAGTAATCAGTCATTAAAAATACAGCCCTTTGAAGAAGTAACGGTAGACGTTGAGTCGACCAGCACACTGTCGAGTCTTCTAGAACAACTCGGCGGTTTGGGTAAGCAATCGGGTCCGCAGTTTAAGTATCGGTTAGAGGGGAACGTTGGCGTTTTAAACAGCTCCATTAAAATCCCGTTCCAACATATCGGTGAGCTGGGCTTGCCGCATCGTGGGGAGACTTAGGGCCGCGGAAACAAATAATCATCCAATTTTGCTTGTCTTTTGGCCCAGCTTCTGTGTTGCGGCAAGGGTTACATAAAGGGATTATGCGCCCCTTGCCGCGCCTTGAATCTGAGCC
>CALZJI010000372.1 GCA_945787615.1 uncultured Chromatiaceae bacterium
ATTTTTCTTTAGTTCACGCCGAATGGCTAAAACCAGGCGTCAGTGTAATCAATCAGTTAACCGATTAGCGAGGGATTAATACCGCACTAAATCGTGCGAAATTTACTGTATGCGGCTCAAATTATCCTAACGTGGCGTCTCGAGGGATACAATTCGCGCTTTTTCGAATCCTATTCGCTACCGGTGGCGTTGAGGAGCGAAGCCCAAGGACCCGTCATTTCAAGCCCCGTAATGTCGGATATCGCTGGCGCTACTTGAAAAGTCGTGCCGCGCTTTCCGGGCTGGCGTTGTGATGCTACGCACTACACCTATCGTAATCCTGAAATAGCGCCGCATCCCATACAGTTACTAGACTAGAATGAGCGTAACAAACCCCAGCATCGAACGGAACCCAGGATCCCAAGCCGCCAATAACGCATTCTGCAGCTAACAATCCCAGCTAATACGCAACCGTGGTACCATTGACGTTCTACGCTTTCACCGGCACGCCTAGCCTTGGAGTGAAAAAGGTGAAGATCGCACGGCGTTCCCCTTGGGACTCGCGAAAAAATAACGTCGTATTTTTGGCGCCCAGATTTAGTTCAGATTTGGACAATCCGATTGAGCAAAACCGAAGGACTAGCCCGGCTAGTTCGAGGTTATTGCGATTGAGGATTGTTCAAAGATGGCCCGAAGATGGGATGCGAAAATCGTAAGTTATTTTCGCGCGAGCCCTAAGGGGAACACCTACCCAAAACGTGTAATAGATTCACGGCAAGCAACCATATTTTAAAGGTGATTCGTGACATCCGTACCAACGAGCGCTCGTGCCTTGAAGGTTTCAATGCTGTTAGCCGTAAGCCTATGCGGATGTAGCGACGGCGATCGCGACAATGCGTCCGTTGCGTCAACGAGTCAAACCCCAATCAACGGCGAGATGGTATTGATACCGGCTGGCGAATTCACAATGGGGAACAATGAAGGTAAGAAAGATAACAATCAGATTGATCTGCGGTATATCAACGAACACCCCGAACACACGTTACACCTGGATGCGTTCTTAATCGATAAGTACGAAGTCACCAGGACAGCCTATAAGCGTTTTGTCATGGAAACCGACTATGACGCGCCCCCAATTTGGTCTCAAGACGGCTACGGCGTGTGGATCAACGGCTTGGATAACGTTCCTATCGACGACGTGCGCTTAATTGCGAGCGAGCATTTCAAATTGGATGTGGACACCACCAAAATGGGGCGCGATGAACTGGTGAAGAAAATCGAAGACGCGCAAAAAAAACAAGACAAATTACCCGTGACCGTCGTCGCCTGGTACGATGCCTTTAGCTATTGCAACTGGGCCGGAAAACGTTTGCCCAATGAAGCCGAATGGGAGAAAGCAGCGCGAGGCCCGAAGGGGCGACGCTATCCCTGGGGGGATGAATGGGACAGTGCAAAAACCAATACCGGGGAAAATCCCGATAGTGAGACAGCGGTAGAACCTGTGGGCTCGTACCCGAACGACATATCCTTCTATGGCATCTACGACATGGCGGGGAATGTATCGGAATGGGTGGATGATTGGTACAAGGGCTATCCAGGTTCTACCTGGGTGAGTGATTTCTATGGTGACATCCACAAAGTAATGCGTGGCGGCGGAGCGGCGGTCGGCCATAATATTTCAGCTGTCATGTTCCGCGGATCAAGACGGGCCCATCTCGATCCCTTGGTCGCCGGCACGGATCTTGGCTTCCGCTGCGTACGCAACGTAGCGCGCTAAACAACCGTTACCGTTAATCTCACCAACACCCCACCGTAGGGCGGATCAAGCGCAGCGGATCCGCCAATAGTGCTCGGTGGAACCGCTGCGCTTGTTCCACCCTACCCGGTACAGGCCACCCTAACCGTAGCCGGGGTGAAGTGTAACGAAACCCGGGATCCCAAACCACCACAAACCATTCTGCACTTCGCGGCTCACGTTATGTTTGTAGTCTCCTAGGGCCTCTTTCCGACAATACGTTCCCGGGTTCCGTTACGCTCCACCCGGGCTACGCAATTAAAAACGACGAGGTTTATCCGATGGACGTCGTATAGCACCGTAGGGCGGATCAAGCGCAGCGGATCCGCCAACAACGCTCGGTGGAACCGCTTCGCTTGTTCCACCCTACCCGGTACAGGCCACCCTAACGTGAGCTTACGGCATCGTAGCTCAACTTAACCCATCCGATCATGGTTTACTAACCTCCACATTACGACAGGAGGAAACACGATGGTAAACCATGTCACGCTAGAATCC
>CALZJI010000373.1 GCA_945787615.1 uncultured Chromatiaceae bacterium
CGATGCATCCCGCCTGGCTGCGTTGCGACAACTTGAAATATGCGCATATTCCTGCGTTTTCGCGCCTTGCCAGGCGGGCGCCTCAACGCTCAAAATGTAAACTTATTCTTGCGCGAGCCCTTATTCCAACAATTGCATGAGAAACCAAAGTCCTACGCGATCTTTGCGCGTCGCATTGCGTAAAACCTATTGGGATCATTAAAAAAATAGTTGTATTGAAAGCCGTCGTGATCGGAGTCAACGACATCACGGCGCATACGGTATGACTGCCTGATTCGGCTACGATGGAAAAGCGACTCCGCAACATCCTAGTTTTCTTCTTGTTTTAGGGGCGCCGCGTTTACATGGCTGGCGCGTCTAGTGCCAAACCCGTACCGCATTGTGTGGAGCGTCTTGTTTTACGCGTCCCTATTCGTATGGAGTTCAGTGGTATTTCCAATCATGAAATGTACACACTTTCCGTACGCGAAAGCATACTGATTATTACGTATACGCAATTTCAATCGACTACGGTTTCAACCTCATGTGAGGGATTCTAACCGGGTATGAAATACGTTAAGCATGAAACGGACCAAGTAGTGTTTGTGTCTGTTTCGTATAAGCTTTATATCCAATTTCCAATTATACGCAGCGTTCTCTGTTCGATAGTTTCGTGAGAATCACTGGGAAATGTAAAACTCCTCGACAGGAAAGTTAAGGGCCGCGGAAATAAATAATTGTCCAAAGATTGCGCCGGATTTTGGCTCAGATTCAAGGCGCGGCAAGGGGCGCATAATCCCTTTATGTAACCCTTGCCGCAACACAGAAGCTGGGCCAA
>CALZJI010000374.1 GCA_945787615.1 uncultured Chromatiaceae bacterium
AAAGGATAAAGCGTGGCGTATAATAGAAAAGCGACATAAGACAACGTTAATACGAGTAGAAATGCTTGGGGTTTAAGCTCAGTTTTTTCTTTTTCAGCAGCTCTCATTTATAGCGTCGCTTAAATGAATACTATTGCCCTACACGGGGGTACCGTGGTGTTTCCACAACGAGTTTTGCTCGACGCGTCCCTCGGCAACTGCCCTATGCGTTGCTCTAACGCCTGCATCCCTGCAGGAGTGCGCCTCACCCCATCGGGGCTGACGCGAGAATTCCCTCCCGGCGAATTTTTCTTCTTTGGGAAAGACACGGTGTATTTTTCTTGCTCAGACCTGAATGGCACTTACTTAAGCGATTCTATACCCGATGTAGGGTGGGTTACGACTGCATGGATGCAGGAGCTAGGGTAATGCATGGAGCTATTACCGAGGCGCGTCTTTTTGCGCCGTAACCCA
>CALZJI010000375.1 GCA_945787615.1 uncultured Chromatiaceae bacterium
CCGTAGATATTCCGACTAACCTGACGTTCTCCAACGTCACAGTGTCAGTAAATCAAGTGTGCTCAGAGAACGCGTTGGTATCGACGCCAGTACCGTCATCGTCGGTTTATTTCGTTGACGGGAGCGGTTTGTGGGAATACATGGGTGTGACCGACACGAACGGAGAAGCCGTAGCGCCGAACCGTATCGTACCCGCTACCCATATCGTCTGGGTGTATGACCGCGTCAATGACCAATGGCTGAGCCGATCGGAAAGCGTTTCACCGGGCGAAAGTGTGTCTTTCTCTATCGTAACGAGTTGTGCGACGGTAACGGGGGGCAGCGATGTAACGGGCGGCAGTGACGTCACGGGTGGCAGCGGTGGAGGTTAGGGCATTGACCCTAAGATTGCCAGGCAGTTATGGTTGAGGCCTAGCGCCACACGGAGCTAATCGTAGCAAGAAAAAAGGGCAACGTCCTCGGACGTTGCCCTTTTTCTTTTTGTCATTTGCCGATGGTGTAAAAGTTATCGCCAGGTTGTAGCCGCCAGAAATACGGCTCCCATGGTATTGCTGTCAGACCACCTCGCGGCGGTTTTATGACGTTCTGCAAGTGGATACCTCCCGTCTTCGTTCATATGCCAATGAAAACACGAGATTTTAAAGGTCGACTCCCGTTATCTAAAGGACCGGCACGGCATTTGCATTCGTCGCCCTAGAAGTTGGGTTGGGGCGTCTTAAGCAAGCCATTTGCGTTACAAGTAGGGTGTGGGTCATCGACATGCGTTCACGCGGTCTAACTTGGTTGAGGGATAAACCAATTGTGAATTCGGGCGTTCTATTTTTTACTGTGATTGGATTAACCTGTGCGATGGTTGTCGCGACAGGTTTCACCCTGGCGGCTACTCCGACGGCCGAGCAAATCCAGATGTTCGAGCAAATGTCGCCGGAACAGCGAACGGCCGCACTTGAACTATTGCGCAAGCAAGGAGGCGGTCTCCAAACACAGCAGCCGCTCGAGCAACCGCTCATCGTCAAACCGCGGGTGGTCGGGAGTGATAGCGCGGTTGAGCAACACACCGCTGACGCTGCCGACGTGGCAACGCTGGCCGAAGATTCCGCATCGCAATCCGTCAATCAGCAGCTCAAACAGTTCGGTTACGACTTATTCGCCGGCGCGCCAACCACTTTTGCGCCCGCCACGGATATTCCCATACCTGCGGATTATGTCGTCGGGCCAGGGGATACAGTCCAAGTTCAGTTATTCGGAAAAGACAATGTTCAACATAATTTAGTCGTAACCCGCGAAGGTGAGTTGAATTTCCCAGGAATCGGTCCCATAAGTGTTGCCGGTCAACGCTTTGCTAGACTGCGGGAGGATTTACAGAATCGTGTCTCCCGGCAAATGATCGGCGTCAAAGCGAGTATCACCATGGGACCGCTACGCTCGATGCGTATTTTCGTCTTGGGGGATGTGTTTCGGCCGGGATCTTATCTTGTCAGTGGTCTTTCCACTATGTCTCACGCATTGTTCGTCAGCGGCGGCATACGTTTAATTGGTTCGCTACGCGATGTGCAACTCAAACGCCGCGGTAAAATCGTCCAACGCATGGATCTCTATGATCTCCTCTTGAGTGGCGATACCAGCGCGGACACGCGGCTTCTACCAGGCGATGTTATTTTCGTGCCACCCATCGGGCGTACCGTGGGTGTCGGAGGCGAAGTGCGTCGGCCGGCGATCTATGAGCTCAAAGACGAGAAGAGCGTGGGCGATGTGCTGCATATGGCGGGGGGTACCTTGCCGACGGCCTATCCAGAAGCCGTTCAACTGGAGCGCATTAATTCGAGACGCGAACGTACCTTGGTGGATCTCGACCTAAGCAAAGCCGCAGGGGTATCCGCTAAAGTGAAAGACGGGGACGTATTGAGAATCTATTCTGTGCTCGAACGCATGGAAGACATTGTGTTGGTCTCCGGCCATGTCGATAGACCCGGAGGCTATCAATGGCGCAAGGGGTTGCGCATTAGTGATTTAATAGCGTCCGTGAATGATTTGTTACCACGACCGGAACTCGATTATGCGGTTGTAAAACGGGAGTTGTTGCCCGACCGGCGACTCGAAATTATTTCTACTCAACTCGGCCGCGCGATAGCGCATCCCAGCTCAGCGGACAACCTAACGCTAGAGCCGCGGGACGAACTCATCGTCTTTGGATTAGCGGAGGACCGGGCGGAAACGCTTAAACCCGTGATCAAGCAGTTGCGCCAACAAGCGCGTGCCCAAGACCCCGAGCGTGTTAGCGTCGTCAATGGTAATGTAATGCATCCTGGCGAGTATCCACTGGAAGGCGGGATGCGTGTGTCGGACCTAATTCGTGCTGGCGGTGGTTTAAACCAGCAAGCGTATATACTAGAGGCTGAGATTACGCGTTTCGACATTGTCGCTGGCAAGTTCCAACAGATCGCGCATATCGGTGTCGATCTTGCGCAAGCGCTCGCCGGCGATCTTGAAGCTAATTTCCCGATCAATCCGCAGGATCATCTAACGATCAAGCAGCTCCCAAAGTGGGGGGAACGTGAATACGTTGACATTGGTGGCGAAGTACGCTTCCCCGGCCGTTACCCGATCTCCAAAGGCGAAACACTGGGTAGCGTTTTAATGCGCGCGGGAGGATTAACGGAACTGGCTTTTGCCGATGGCGCTGTCTTCACGCGCAAGGAACTGCGCGCAAAAGAGCAAGAACAATTGGATAAACTTGCAAAGCGCCTCGAAGCGGATATCGCTGCGGCAACCGTACAGCGAACAGCGGAAGGTGGCGAGCAAAATCAGCAACAGGCGTTAGCCGCCGCCGACGAGCTCCTTAAATCTTTGCAAAGTAGCGAGGCTGTAGGCCGTATGGTGATTAATTTTCCGACTATTGTCGCTGCTGTAGGAGAGGATCAGGCGGTTAAAGAAGATATCGTTCTCAAACACGAAGATAAACTTATCGTACCCTCTTTCAAGCAAGAAGTCTCTGTGCTCGGCGAAGTGTTTTTCCCCACTTCCCACATCTACCAGGAACACTTGAGGAAAGATGATTATATCCGTTTGAGCGGCGGCATGACCCGCCGAGGTGACCACAAACTGACGTATGTTGTACACGCTAACGGTGCCGTTATTGGTGGTAAAAAAGGCTTTTTTCGCTTTTTGAAAAAGCGCCCGCCGATGAAACCCGGGGACACCATCGTTGTGCCTATTGATGTCGATCGCGTTAGACCCTTAGCCCTTTGGACGAGCGTGAGTCAGATTGTTTATCAACTGGCGTTGGCGGCCGCTAGTGCGAATGCGGTTGGGGTATTTTAAGGCCGCGGACAATAATAATTATCCAAATATTGCGCCGGATTCTTGCTCAGATTCAAGGCGTGGCAAGTGGCGCATATTGAAATATGCAACAAGTGCCGTAACGCATAGGCTGAGCAAAAAGACAAGCAAGGTTGGATAACTATTTTTTCCGTGGCCCTTAATAACAGGTTTCGCTAGGGCATCAGATACTAGGTAAGTGTGTTTTGATGAAACGTTCTGGGATTATATCTTTCGTTACACGCAATGATGATGCACAGCGCGATTAAGAAACGGTTAAACATAATTCGTGAGGTAACCAGTCGCGGATTGGATAGGGAAGAGAATGTTGAGGGCGTAGGCATTATAAGGGCCTTGCTACCGTCGAGACTGGTGAGTATCCACGATAGACTTTTTCGCTATCCAAATCTTTCGGTTGAATCAACTGGCTACGATGAGTATTGGGAAAATAAGCGTGGGCAGAACATGGGAACCACAAATGCGTTCCAATCTTATCGCGCGCATTGGATAGCCAGTCGTATTAAGGCGGGGGACTGCGTTCTCGATATAGGCGCGGGCGACGGTGCGGTATTGAGTATATTAAGGAAAACCAAACAGGTAGATGCAATTGGAGTCGACGTTTCAGAAAAGGCGGTGGCATTCCTAAACGAACAAGGTTTTCGCACGATACACGCTGATCTGAAGGAATTATCCGCGATTACGAGTTTACCCGAGGCGGATCATGTCACCTTACTAGAGGTGTTGGAACACATTTCGGATCCAGAAGGTTTTTTAACGAATATTATGAAAAAATCGAAGCAATCAGTTTTCTTTAGTTTTCCTAATACTGGATACGTCATGCATCGAATGAGACTTTTGTTCGGTCGGTTTCCGCTGCAATGGCGGGTTCATCCCAGTGAACACATACGGTTTTGGACACTTAACGACTTAAAATGGTGGTTAAACAGTATTGGATTATTGGAACACGCTACGATACACGTATATGAGGGTGTTCCCGGTTTAAACCGTCTTTGGAAAGGGCTCTTCGGGGCGGCGTTTATTGTTCAGATCGATACAACTAAAGTGCATTCGAATGGAGAGTCGTATTAATGTCCGTTGCGGTTGCGCTGTATACAAACTCAATCGACTCAAAGTGTGGTTGGGGCCGTATCTCGATCGAATACGTGCGCGCATTGGAGAATATATCGGGTGTTTCGTTTATTCTTGTCATGCCGGATACTGAATCTAACCGAGACGCGGCAACTGATAGTGCAGTTCCGGATATCGTTTGGACACCTTTCGCTGAAAGAACAAAACACCACCGTGCTCGACGTTGGTTAACAAATTGGCCGAGAGCAAATTACCTAAAAAATATCGATATCGTTCACGCGTTGACAGACTATCCATACTGTATTAACGCATATTTTTCAGCATATCGATCTCGTTTACCGCTCATTGTTTGGCTTCACGGTACGTTTGCGGTGCGTCCTTTAACGTATTTTCCTTCTAAACAACTGTTGAGTAGTTGTTACAGGTACTCTTCGAGGCTCGTTTCAGTGAGTCAATATACACAGTCTATGATGATGGTGAAAGCGAAGATTGATCCGAGCAAGTGCTGTGTTATACCTAACGCGTATACACCACCGGCGGATTCTAGAGTAGAGGTTCCAAAAGGAATTAACCGTCACCAATTTTCGCTCCTTACCGTAGGTGCGCTTAAAAAGCGTAAGGGCCAGAACTGTATTATTGAGGCGCTGCGGATTTTGAGAGATTCTGGTTACGCGGAAGACATTGGCTACTACATTGTCGGCGATGATCGTTCGAGCTACGCTGAACTGTTAAGGGAGACAGCACGGCGCTACGCACTAGAGGATCACGTTTACGTTATGGGGCGTCGATCGCAAGGCGAGTTGAACTGGTTATATGAAAACAGCGATATCTACGTGCATACGCCTGTCGTTCATGATGAAAAGTTTGAAGGTTATGGTCTCGTATATTTAGAAGCGGGTTATCATCGATTGCCGGTCATTGCTTCGCAATCCGGAGGAGCCGCTGAGGCGGTTCAACACGGTGAAACCGGGCTCGTTGTCCCTGAATCTGATGCGACATCCACTGCACAGGCGATTCGCGAGCTATGTGACAACCCAGGGTTGCGCTCGACATATGGCGCGATGGGAAGAGAAAAGGCATGTAGTTGGACATGGAAAGACTATGCAAACAGTATGTCTGAAATGTATACAAGTGTTCTCCGGTCAGATTCTTCAGGCAGGCGAAGATTTCGCATTCGAGCAACCTAATCCAAAAGAGCTAAACTGATGGAGCAACCCGTCGTCGATCAAAATATAAAGTTAAGTGAGAGCGGGGAATCTGTTTCCCCACTGTACTATCTGCAAGTTTTATTGTCCGCGGTACGTAGCCGCTTGATATTGTTTTTCTCGATATTGACAATAACGACAGGCGCAGCAACGTTCTATGCGGTAACCGCCCCAGCAGTCTATCGCGCGGAGACACAGCTCGCTCCTGCAGGTAGCGACGATTCCGCGGGTGTCGCATCATTAGTATCGCAATTCGGGAATCTTTCGAGCCTGATGGGACTGAGTACCGTAGGAAAGGGCGGTGAAGTTGAACAGCATCTAGCAGTGTTGAAATCTAGGAAATTTATAGGCGAATATATTAAAGAGAACGGTTTGATGCCCATCCTGTTCTCAGAGGAATGGAACGAGTCGGGTGGTCGCTGGAAATCTGACATAAAAGTACCAACGGCCTGGAAAGCGTCAGAAACATTTCGTAAAAACGTGCTCGTCGTCGCGGCAGACAAAAAAACGGGGTTGCTCACGATAGCTATCGATTGGACAGATCCGGCTTTAGCGGCCGATTGGGCGAATTCGCTCATCAAACGCTTAAACGAGTATTTGCGGGCTGACGCAATTGCCGAAGCTGAACGTAGTATTGACTATCTTCGGAGTGAGCTGCCTAAAACGAGTGTCGTCGAGATGCAGCAGGCTATTTATCGATTGATCGAGGCGCAAACTAAAATCATTATGTTGGCCAACGCGCGTGAACAATTCGCCTTTAAAGTACTCGATCCTGCCAACGTGCCCGAGAAAAAAATAAAACCGCGCCGAAAGTTGATCGTTATCACCGGGTTTGTTTTTGGCATGTTGGTCGCATTTCTAACGGTTCAACTCGCGGAACTAATGTTCCGCACTAAATCCGCCGGAAATATTAAGCTATGAAGATATTAGTCGTTACAAGTATCTTTCCGCCAGATCATGGTGGTCCGGCAAGTTATGTGCCAGCAATTTGTACCGCACTATCAGACCATCATCAGGTACAAGTTATAACGTTAGCTGATGACGTCAACTCAAGTGACTACTACCCATTCAGTATTGTCCGCATACCACGCCAAATGAATCGATTACTGCGGACGATAAAAGTCATCTCTGAAATCTATCGTTGTGCAAAATTCTCCGATGTGGTGTATCTGAACGGATTGGTGTTTGAGGGAGTTCTGGCTGCAAAGATATTGAGCCGTAAAAAAGTCGTTATTAAGGTTGTCGGTGACCTTATTTGGGAGCGGGCTCGGCTCGCACGAGTAACGCAATGTCTTGTACATGAGTTCCACGCTGAGAAGCTTTCCTTATACTGGCGATTCTTAAGACGTTTACAGTGTTGGTATACGCAACGTGCGGACAAAGTCATTACGCCGAGTGAATATTTAAGAAAAGTGGTTCAGTCGTGGGGAGTTGAGAGGGATAAAACGACGACGATATATAACGCCGTAGAGATAGCGGAGCCCAGTAATTTATTGGAATCGGAATTTGATTTTGTAACTGTATGTCGTCTAGTGCCATGGAAAGGTGTCGATGTTCTGATCAGATTAGCAGCAAAAAATGGTTGGCGCCTAAATATAGTTGGTGATGGTCCGGATAGAGCTGTATTAGAGGCGCTTGTACGTTCTTTAGATGCTCGTTCATTGGTTGTTTTTTCTGGCCATGTGCCGAAAGAGCGTGTGTCTCATGAGTTGCGTCGGGCACGTGTTTTTGTACTCAATTCGAGTTACGAGGGACTACCTCATGTCGTGCTAGAGGCAAAGGCCGCGGGCGTGCCTGTAATTGCGACTGCAGTCGGTGGGACGCCAGAAGCGATTCGTGACGGCTGGGATGGGGCGTTAGTCGATCATGATGATATTCATTCGCTCGAGAAAACCTTAATGTCACTGCTCAGTGATCATAGTTTAAGAACGAAATATGTAGACAACAGCTTGGCACGCATGGTATCGGAGTTTTCGTTTGATCAAATGGTACGACGCACGGAAGAACTATTACGTTTTTCTGGTGGTAGTACTCCACTTAACATCTTAATGATTAGCAGAGACCGTGGTTTATTACCCGACGGTGGCGATATTTCTAGTGATACGTTACAACGTCATATTGAATACGCGCGTCTATTGGAGCAGCGACATCCAGGGAGCGAACTACGAATATTAGTGTTCTCAAGTAAGGACCAACCGGAGCGACTGGTGCTGGATAATGTACCCCTTCGTATCGTCGGTACGCGGTCACGTTTCAAGTCGTTATTTATTTTTGACTCGGTGGTTAAGCTAAAGCAGCTGTTTTTGGACGGTTGGCGGCCTACGCTAGTGACCACGCAGACGCTTTGGGAGGATGGTTTGCTAGGTTATTTAGTTGCGTCCAAGACAGGCGCAAAGTTTCTTCCACAAGTGCATCTAGATATTTTTTCTAAAGAATGGGAAACGGAGTCGCGATTAAACAGACTGCGCCGACCTTTAGGACGTTGGATCTCGAACAAAGCGGATGGGGTTAGGGTTGTGTCCGCAGGCATTGCGCGTACGTTAGAGGATCTGTGGCATGTTAGTCGTAAGAAAATCTTCGTTATTCCTGTGAGCGTAGACTTTACGCCGATGACCGCAGCGGGAAAGAGCGCGAAACAGGCGCTGGGACTGGATGAAGACACACGGGTTGTATTATTTGTCGGGCGATTTTATCGGCCCAAGAATCTGGATATGTGGATAACCGTCGCTGCCGAAGTCTTAAAGAAACAACCTAAGACACGCTTCGTACTTGCGGGCGACGGCCCTGAGTTTCAAAGAATACGAGAAAAAGTCGATTCCTTAGGTGATATAGCTAAGTATTTTCTATTTCTTGGAAACGTTGAGCGTGATGAACTTCCAATAGTTTATGCTGCCGCAAACGTTCTGTTATTGACATCGCACTATGAAGGATTTGGTCGCGTCATTGTCGAAGCGAGAATGGCTGGTGTTCCTGTCGTGTCAACCGACTGTATAGGACCGCGTGACTTGATTCGATCGAGTCACGACGGTTATCTCCTTCCGCAAGGTGACGTGCGTGGTATGACCGACGCAGTCATAACACTACTTAAAGATGGACAGCAAGCAATGATTCTAGGTGCAGTGGGACGAGAAGAAACCTATGCGCGTTTCGACCAGTCGGTGTTGCGAAATGATCTGGTTACAAGTTGGGAGCGGGTGGTAGCGCGATGAGTGGTGTTCCTGTTGACGGTAGTCGTTTAAGAAACAATATTGGCCCGCTAATATACATCCACAATGCTCGGTTGCCGACAGAAAAAGCACATGGTTTCCAGGCATTGAAAACGGCGGAAGCGCTAGGCAATTTGGGTATCGATATCGAGATGTGGACGCCTCGGCGATTCAACTACGGAAAACTAATTGGCCGAGATCCAATTAACTACTACGGTTTGCGCCGCCCCGTACCAATAAGACGCCTCCCGACGATCGATCTCCTTAAATTAGCATCGGAGATGCCTTCTGCGCTACGCCGGTTAGCCGACCCATTCTGTGCTCGATTGCAAACCGTAGCTTTTTCATTAGCCACGGTAGCGCGTATCAACACATTAGATACGAACGCGATCTATTATATGAGAGACTGCAATGTTGGCAGTTTACTTTCCACGTTCCGACCAAGTCTAGTCTCTCGCATGGTAGTTGAATTGCACGGTTTACCTGTTCGTGACGGGAGTTTAAAACGCTATGTACGGCTTCTCCGTCAAGTCGCCGGTGTTGTTGCATTGACATCACAAATCCGCGATGAGCTTATAGGTTATCAGGTATCGCCAGATAAAATAACGGTTGAACACGACGCAGTAGACTTGGGGCGTTTTAATAAACAACTCAGCAAAGATGATGCTCGACATACGTTAGGTTTGCCGGCTGACAAGAAGATAGCGGGATATATCGGTCGTTTTCATACCATGGGGATGGAAAAAGGTATCGGCGAAATCATTCGTTCGGCTAAGTTATTGCTACATGAACATGATAACCTTATTTTCCTTTTTGTAGGCGGGCCTCTAGATCGAGTCGATTCATATCGTACGATAATAAAAGAAGAGGGTCTTCCCGTAGATAAGTTTGTCTTTTTTGACCATCAACCCATCGAAAAAGTACCTGCCTGGCTCATGGCGTGCGACATTCTGCTAACGCCGCTACCGGATATTCCGTTTTATTCCCGCTATGTTTCACCGATGAAGTTATTTGAGTATATGGCGGCAAAAAGACCGATTGTCGCATCCAACTTGCCGTCGTTATGCGAAGTTGTAACCGACAGTAAGACGGCGTTGCTTTCTAATCCAGGGGATCCTGGCTCGATAGCTGAGAAAATAGACTACCTTCTTACGAATCCGAGTTTCGGAGATAAGATAGCGGCGCAGGCTTTCGATTTAGTTAAACATCATACATGGGATTCGAGAGGAAGCAGAATTACCGATTTTATTGAATTTGTATCGTCGCGAACGAATGATTCGTTCACCAGTGACCAATAGACGTGTAGGAGTATGCTATGCAAAATAAACAGTGGGAAGCGTTTCGACGCGCCAAGTTACAGAAAATGGCGTCCGAGTGTCCAAAAATTCTTGATTTTGGTGCATCGGCTCGCGGTGATAAACAATTGTTTCGCGAAGGTCAGTACACAACGGCGGATTTAGATCCGAGTACTCGTCCCGATATCGTTGCCGATATTTGCGAATTACATATGATTCCAGATGCAAGTTACGATGGGATTATTTGTTGTGCGGTTTTGGAACATGTGTACGATCCATTTCGTGCGGTTGAAGAGATGAAGAGAGTACTTAAGCCAGGAGGGCAACTGTTCGCGTATGTACCATTTTTATACGGCTACCATGCCCGACCCGGTGCCTATTCAGACTATTATCGATTTACCCACGAAGGTGTGCAATACTTGTTTCGTAAATTCCACGATATTGACTTATGTGCCGTAAGAGGAAACTTCTCTACATTAATGAATTTACTTCCGGGAAAACTGGGTCGATTACAGAGTGTAGGTGTCTATCTCGATCGATTTTTCAGTAACACTCAGGTGAGTGGCTACAATATCCACTGTGTAAACTAGTTGACGTTTACGACTTTGCGAGGCAACGTTATCAGTCAAAGCAGATGAACATTGCACCGGAATTGCAGGCAATGCATACGTGTTACTCGTATAAGCGCTATTTGCTTGGGAGCTGCATTTTAATCCTGTTTTCTTCTGCCCTCATATTCGTTGTAGGACTTGCTGGCGGATATGCTGACGCCTACGCATTCTTTATGGCTCTATCG
>CALZJI010000376.1 GCA_945787615.1 uncultured Chromatiaceae bacterium
GCGGAAATAAATAATTGTCCAAAGATTGCGCCGGATTTTAGCTCAGATTCAAGGCGCGGCAAGGGGCGCATAATCGCTTTATGTAACCCTTGCCGCAACACAGAAGCTGGGCCAAAAGACAAGCAAAATTGGATGATTATTTGTTTCCGCGGCCCTTAGCAACCGTGTCCTTAAGCAATCAAGCAATTTGGAATAACAACAAGGTATTAGATGCCGACGGCGGATACGCAAACAATCTACGTTAACGCAGACGATAAGCCCACGCGTGAAGGCGTTTTGCATTTCACTCGGTTCTCATCCGGAGATCGGATGACGCGATCGTTGAAAGTGTTGAGCGGCTGCTGGTTTGCAGCTGGCGTGACGGTTTTCATCCCTATTGCCCACTTCATTCTGGTTCCAGGTTTTCTTATCGCCGGGCCTGTGATGGCGTATTTTCGCTACCGCGTGGACAGAGCGAACGAGAATGTAGCCGTACAGTGTCCCGTCTGCGATGAAAGCGTAACCATAGAAATGGAAGCTGCTGATCGGCTGCCACTGTATACCTATTGCCCTAAATGTAATAACTCACTACAAGTGGCTGAAAATTAGGGTGATTTAATAGAGGATAGATGAGTGCGTGCGGTTTTCGCTTCGATAATTTTAGGCATATTTCTGATATCGGGTGCCGTCACGATAATGTTGGGCCTTTATTTGTTTGGGATTATCGGCTAATGGCATTTGGAGTACCATCGGGTCGTAGAATGCGATCTGAGATTCAAGTTCTTCAACAGCGGAGGTGCAAATGAGTGACTTTTGTGTCGTGGTTGCGGACGGGGCGAAGGCCCGTTTTTTTACGTTAGAAGCAGCGGACGTTCCTGAAATGCAGTCTGGGCCGACGCTTGTGGAAAGGGATTCGCTGACTCATGCGGAGGCGACCATGGCAGGTCGCGACAAGTACTCCGAAGTTAAAAGCGGCCGCAATGTCGGTGCGTCGGGTGCACACGGTTACGACGATCACCGTAACAACCATGACGACGAGTTTGATAGACGTTTCGCGCAGAAAGTCGCTGGCGAAGCGCTTAAAATGGCCAGTGCTAACCGTGCGAGGCAACTGATCGTGGCTGCTGAGAAACAAATGCTGGGTGTGTTACGTCAAGCGATTTCCGTGCCTGCGGGTGCCGGATTTGAGTTAAGAGAACTGGCGAAGGATTTGACGAAATTCAGCCCGAACGAAATCCACAGTTACCTCGCGGGCGAGAACATTCTCCCTGCCCAGAGACCCCCGCGGGGCTAGTCTTCGTTCTTTGTCATACGCAGAACACTTTTTGCTCCGGTCACGTTGAAGTAAGCGAGTAGCGTAACTTAGTATCGTTAATCATTTTGGTGTGAGCTATTTTATAGGTTCACAACACGAGAATGTAGAAACGTTCTCGCTTTAGAAGGCGAGCATTGTGTCGTTTATTCAGCGTCAGCTTGGCAGATGCCCGGTGGTAGGGGTCGCAGCGGCGTATCGGAGTGGTTTGGGCAGTGGAGCGGGTGATGGGAATCGAACCCACGTCATCAGCTTGGGAAGCTGAGGTTCTACCATTGAACTACACCCGCGCAGCGTTACATATTCTCCATGTTTATCAAAATCGGGTCAATTGAAAACGTTGTAAGTGGGTTATAATGATTCCCTGTGAGGTAGTTGCAATTCGAAGCGGTAATTCAAGTGATGGAAATCATACTGAATGGCGAAGCGAGCCAAGTTGCCGATACGTACACGGTGGCCAATCTTATCGACAACATGGGCCTCGGCGGAAGACGGTTAGCGGTAGAAGTCAATATGGAGATTGTGCCGCGGAGTGAGCACGTATCCTTTAGATTGAGCCCGGGAGACCGTGTCGAAATCGTACATGCGATAGGAGGCGGTAAGTTTTAGCCTTTTGAGTCGTTAGTAAATCCTAACTCTGTGAAATTTTTTGCGTCGCAGTTGTGCGGTCAGGGCCGCGGAAAATAATAATTATCCAAAGATTGCACCGGATTTTTGCTCAGATTCAAGGCACGGCTAGTAGCGCATATTGAAATATGTAACACTTGCCGTAACGTAGAAGCTGAGTGAAAAGACAAGCAAGGTTGGAAATTTTTTTCCGCAGCCCTAAGCGAAAGCCTCGCCGTAGCGCGCGTTCATTCATTAACCACATTCTTAAGTTTCGGCCAAAACCTTAGTCTAGAAAGTAGGTACGTTTAATGGTGACGACAACTTCTAATACCACCGGCCCCTTGTACATTGCCGGTGTTGAATATCAATCACGCTTGCTGGTCGGTACCGGTAAGTACCGTGACCACGATGAGACGCGAGAGGCGATAGAGGCTAGCGGTGCTGAAATCGTGACCGTGGCCATAAGACGAACCAATATCGGTCAGAACCAGGGTGAGCCAAATTTGTTGGACGCTTTACCGCCCGATAAATATACGATCTTGCCTAACACGGCAGGTTGTTATAGCGCGGAAGAGGCGATCCGCACCTGTCGTTTAGCGCGGGAATTACTGGATGGTCATGACCTGGTAAAGCTTGAAGTTCTAGGTGATGAGAAGACTTTATTCCCGGAGATTACGGAAACCATAAAAGCGGCCGAGGTTCTAATTAAGGATGGTTTTAAAGTCATGGTCTATACCAACGATGATCCCATTATGGCTAAGCGCTTTGAACGCATGGGTTGTGTCGCGGTCATGCCGTTAGCGGCGCCTATTGGTTCTGGGCTCGGTATTCGTAATCCTTATAACATTCGGATTATCGTCGAACAGGCCGAGGTGCCAATATTGGTGGATGCGGGGGTCGGAACGGCTTCCGATGCGGCGGTGGCTATGGAATTAGGGTGTGACGGTGTATTGATGAATACGGCCATTGCAGCGGCGAAGCAGCCTGTACTCATGGCGTCAGCAATGAGGAAGGCGGTGGAAGCCGGTCGCGAAGCGTTTCTCGCGGGCCGGATGCCGCGCAAGCTCTACGCCAGCGCCTCATCACCTTTGGATGGTACTTTTTTCTAACTATTCCTTGTTTAACCCGCATTTCTCATAGGATTCACGCGATCTCGCTTGTTTATTGATACAAAATTAATTTTCTTCACTTGGAAACACACCGTGTATTCCTCACGTTCAGACCTCGGTGCCCCCTTGTGGGGTGAGATCCATTGTGAAACCAATCTCCTACGCGACTTTCGCGTGTCCCTGTGAGAAATGCGGGCTAATCGTGTGCTGGCGTGTGTATCGGTTAATCTCTTGACTATCGGGTAACCGGCCGTGGCTCGAATGAACACCGATTATCAGGTAGATCGGATCTTGATGTTCCATGTCATTTGAGGATCAGTTAAGCCATCGAGCGATTCGCAGTTTCGTGCGCCGCGACGGGCGCATGACGCCAGCGCAACGCCAGGCCCTTGAGCGCAATTGGTCCGAATTCGGCGTCGACCTGACTGACAGCCTCATCGATTTCACTGAGTTGTTCGGCCGCGAAGCACTGTGTTTCGTGGAAATCGGTTTCGGCAATGGCGATGCACTTGGGGAAATCGCAGCGCGGCATCCCAACTGTAACTACTTGGGGATTGACGTTCATCGACCGGGCGTGGGCCGTTTGCTGGTGCGGCTACAGCGCGAGGAAATCGCTAACGTAAGGGTGGTTTGCGCCGACGTTGTCGAGGTTTTGGCGCATAATGTTGCCGACTGTGCGTTGGATGGAGTCTTTATTTTTTTCCCCGATCCCTGGCCAAAAAAACGTCATCATAAACGTCGTTTGGTTCAACCCAGCTTCGTTGAATTGCTGGCGCATAAAGTCAAGCCTGGTGGGATAGTCCACCAGGCAACCGATTGGCAGAACTACGCGGAACAGATGCTGGATGTGATGTCCGCCGCTCCCGAATTTCGCAACCAGGCCAGCGATGCTAAGTACGTGGAACGACCGGCTTATCGTCCCCTCACCAAATTCGAACGACGCGGAAAACGTTTGGGGCACGGCATTTGGGATCTCGTTTTTATGCGGATTAGTGCATCTTAGAAGTCAATCTGTAATAACCCCAGCACACCCTCCAGGCCGCAATAATTCAGTGCCGCATGCGCCTGTTGTTGCACCGTTGGCTTGGCGTGATAGGCAACGCTTAAACCGGCGTTAGTCATCATTTTGAGATCGTTGGCCCCATCGCCCATGGCGATGGTTTGAACGGGTTCGATGTTTAACTCGCGCGCTAACTCCAATAAAAAGTGCGCCTTGCTGTCGGCACCCACGATACTCCCTACGACTTGGCCCGTGAGTTTTCCGTCAGTGATTTCCAACACGTTCGCCAACGTATAATCCAGCTGCAAACGTTGTTGCAGTTTGCCAGTGAAAAACGTAAAGCCACCGGAAACTAATGCAATCTTAATGTTGTTTTCTTTTAAACGCTGTATTAGGATTTCCGCTCCCGGATTCAACTGTAGTCGCTCATTGTAAACATGAGCCAAGGCCGCCGTATCCAAACCTTTCAATAAACCGACACGCTTAGTCAGCGAGGACTCGAAGTTGAGTTCGCCGCGCATGGCGGCCTCGGTGATTTCCGCTATCTGCGGTTTGATACCCATGAAGTCGGCGATTTCATCAACGCATTCGATATTGATCAGTGTCGAATCCATATCGGTGACAAGCAGTTTGCCTCGCTCGGGTTGGAAATCGGGCGGCAGAACGTTGATGTCAAAGTTCGCCTCGCTTCTTAGCGCCGCGAGCCTCGCATGCGACAGGTCTTGGTCGGTGGAGATTGTATAAAATGACCTAGCTTCTTGTAACCGTCCGCCGACCTTAGCGGCAATGTGCTGGGCCGCTTCTTTGGTAAGGTCGTGGCCTTGCAGTATGATTGTTGTCATGAAGGATTTAAACGTGTTGAGATAATGGCGAAGAGGTTATTTTCCCATAGTTACAGCGTAAAATACCAGGTCCATGGAGATGCCTTGGTTACCTATCCGCTAGTGGAGAGGTGCAGTTTAGATATTGGTAAAAACGCCGATGTCCGTTTATTCATTTTCTCGTCGAGCGTCCACATACGCCAGTTCTCCGGATTCGTTAACAGCCACGTGCAAAGCAATGGGTTGGCAACATATCTGGCAGTCTTCTGCATAAATTTGGTTGCCCACTGATAAATCGATGGCTGAATCGAACGTTTCGCCACAATACGGGCAGACTATTGGATGGTAGTCAATCATTCAATCTTATTCGCGCTGCAGCTCAATCAGGGAGAAAGAGCGCAACAAGGTCGTTTAAGTACCGGTAACCTTGGGCTGAGGGTTGTATGGCGGTTACGTCCCAATTAATTAGGTTTAATTCTTCTGCTTTGCGCAGCCCTTTTTCAATATTGCTCAATGGTAAACCAGTACGTTCGCTAAACAAGCGTGACTCAAAGCCTTCACGCAGACGCAGCGTATTCATCATGAACTCTAGCGGAACCTCTTGTCGTTTTAACGTAGTTTCACTGGAGATGCGATCGGATTTGGAGAGGTATTCTTGCGGATGACGGTGCTTGCGTATTCGCGTTATGCACTGCCTTTTTGCATCGGTGATTTTGCCGTGTGCCCCAGCGCCTATGCCAAGGTAGTCACCAAAACGCCAGTAATTGAGGTTGTGCTTGCATTGCCTGCCCGGTTGAGCGTATGCAGAGATTTCATATTGCGTGTATCCATGCGCCATTAGGAGGTCTTGGCAGCGCAGTTGCATCGAGTAGATCGTATCGTCTTCTGGCAGGCTCGGCGGTTGGTGATGGAATAAGGTGTTAGGCTCAATGGTGAGTTGATAGAGCGAGATGTGTGTGGGTTCAAGCTGAACGGCCATCGTAACGTCAGCTAACGCCTCGTCGGTGGTTTGATTGGGCAGGCCAAACATGAGGTCGAGATTGAAATTATCAAAGCCGCTGGTTTGCGCCGCTTCAGCCGCGGCGAGCGCCTCGTCACGGCCGTGAATGCGGCCCAATAGAGCCAACTGTGAGTCGTTAAAACTCTGAATACCAAGTGACAAGCGGTTTATACCGAGCGCGTGAAATTCCATGAACTTTTCGGTTTCGACAGTGCCTGGGTTGGCCTCAAGGGTAATTTCCGCAGCTGGACTGAGTGGTACCAAAGCGCGAATCTGCGATAACAATCGCTCCAATGCTTCCGCGGAGAACAGGCTTGGCGTGCCACCGCCGATAAAAATGCTTTCGACCGTACGACCCCAAATTCTCGGGATGTCCTGTTCCAGATCGGCGACGAGGGCGTTTATATACTCCGCTTCCGGGATCGGTGTCCGCGCTTCGTGGGAATTGAAGTCGCAATAGGGGCACTTGCGTACACACCATGGGATGTGAACGTACAGCGAAAGTGGCGGGAGTGCCGTGAAGTTAAACATGGTACAGTTCATGGCGTAAGGGCCGCGGAAAATAATAATTATCCAAAATTGCGCCGGATTTTTGCTTAGATTCAAGGCGCGGCAAGTGGCGCATATTGACATATGTAACACTTGCCGTAACGCAGAAGCTGAGTGAAAAGGCAAGCAAGGTTGGATAATTATTTGTTTCCGCGGCCCTAAAGGTGCCTAATACGGCTGGCGCGTTCACGCTATTGTTCGCTTTTAATTAGCTGGAGGCAACATGGTGTTGCGGCGTTTTGGCGTCGGTCGCGTCGTTCGGTAGATTTCGAGCGAGTAGGCCATTTTTAATTTCAGTGCCGGGAACGGGGATGCGCACTCGATAACCCGACCCGAGTGCTTCTTCCATCCGGATACCATGTTCGTTTTCCATTTCCGTCACAACGAAAGTGTGATTGCCGCCGGGTAAGATTAATTCTACCGAATCGCCTACCGCGAACTTGTTCTTAACGATCACTTCCGCTTTACCATCACTCGCTCTAGTATCGACGAGTTCACCGACGAATTGCTGTTTCAGGCTCTTTGAATTGGCTTGAATGTAGTTCTGATACTCCTGGGAATGATGGCGTTGATAAAAGCCATCGGTGTAACCTCGATGAGCAAGATTTTCGAGAACCCCAAGTAGCGATGCGTCAAACGGTCGGCCGGCGCTGGCATCGTCAATGGCGCGGCGATAGACTTGTGCTGTTCGCGCTGCATAGTAGTGGGATTTGGTACGGCCCTCTATTTTTAAACAATCAACGCCTATTTTAACCAGTTGGGCCACGTGCTCCACTGCGCGGAGATCTCTCGAATTGAGAATATAGGTTCCGTGTTCGTCCTCTTCCACGGGCATCAGTTCACCTGGGCGGTTGGGTTCCTCGATAAGGTAGACCTGTTTCGCCAGAGTGTGGCGATCCGTCGCTTTAGCGGCTTGCAGTACGTCGCCCGTGTCGTCTTCGACGGTGTCGTGGATTTTGTAGTCCCACCGGCAAGAGTTTGTGCACGTCCCCTGATTGGGATCACGGTGATTGAAATAGCCGGATAATAAACAGCGCCCCGAGTACGCAATGCACAAAGCGCCGTGCACAAACACCTCCAGTTCCATGTCAGGGCATTGTTGGCGGATTTCCTCCACTTCGTCCAAAGACAATTCCCGGGAGAGGATAATGCGTTTGATTCCTACGGATTGCCAGAATTTCACCGCCGCATAATTAACGGTGTTGGCTTGAACCGACAAATGGATGGGCGTGTCGGGCCAGCGCGCTCTCACTAACATAATGAGTCCCGGATCAGCCATGATCAACGCATCAGGGCCGAACTCCATCACGGGTTCCATATCTGAGATGTAGGTTTTTACTTTCGAATTATGGGGGATGACGTTGCTTGCTAAGAAGAACTTTTTATTTTGAGCATGGGCTTCCCCAATGCCGGTGCGCAAATTGTTTAGGGTGAAGTCGTTATTCCGAACCCGTAGGCTGTATCGCGGCTGTCCGGCGTAGACGGCGTCGGCACCGAACGCAAAGGCGTATCGCATGTTGTTCAACGTCCCCGCGGGGGAGAGTAATTCTGGTTTGTTCATACCGGTGTGCTCGGCTCGTTTAGATGGGTTTGTAACGCGCGGAGTAAGCAGCCTAGGGCTTGGCCACGATGACTCAAGCGGTTTTTAGCTTTGGCTGGTAATTCCGCCGACGCGCAATGATGAGAGGGTACGAAAAATATTGGGTCGTAACCAAAACCGTTATCGCCGCGTGGTTGAAAAAGGATCTCACCCTCCCAGGTACCCTGGCATATCAATGGCGTCGGATCTTTTGGGTGTCTCAAGTAGACCATAAGACATTGAAAACGCGCGCTGCGTTCCCCCAGAGGAATATCGGTGAGATTATCCAGCAGCTTTTCAACGTTTGCTTGATCGCTCGCCTCAGTACCCGCATAGCGAGAGGAATAAATGCCCGGCGCGCCTTCAAGAGCATCCACTTCTAAGCCGGAATCGTCAGCGATAGCAGGCAAGCCACTGTGCGCGGCGGCATTTCGAGCCTTAATGATGGCGTTTTCAACAAACGTGAGTCCTGTTTCTTCCGCGTCGGGAACGCCGAAATCGGACTGAGGCACTACCTCGATGTGAAGGTCGGCCAGAATTTGGTTGATTTCCTTGGTTTTTCCTGGGTTGGTGGTGGCTAATACCACTCGCCTATCAGGTTTTATCGTTTTAGAGATCATCGTCAATCGGGGGGGATAAGGATTAACCCGGGGCGCCGAGCACCGCCTGTTGTTTGTCGATGAGCTGGCGGATGCTATGTGTCGCCAAATTTATCATTGCCGTTAGTTCATCGCTGCGAAACGCGTGGCCTTCCGCTGTGCCTTGGATTTCGATGAAGGCGCCGGCGTCATTCATCACTATATTCATGTCGGTTTCGGCGTTGGAATCTTCCGCGTAGTCAAGATCGACTATCGGTTCGCCCTGAAAAATGCCTACGGAAACGGACGCGACGTAACCATAAATGGGATCGCGGTTTATTTCGCCGGCCCGAACCAACGCGTTTATCGCATCTGCAAGGGCAACGTAGCCCCCTGTTATCGACGCCGTGCGGGTGCCACCGTCGGCTTGAATGACGTCACAATCGATGGTGACGGTACGTTCACCGAGGGCTTCTAAATTAACGACGGCACGCAGTGAGCGACCGATAAGCCGCTGGATCTCCATGGTGCGCCCCCCTTGCTTGCCGTGAGTGGCCTCCCGTCTCATGCGTTGTCCGGTAGAACGCGGGAGCATACCGTACTCCGCCGTAACCCATCCACGACCGGTGCCTTTCAGGAAACGAGGAACACCGTCTTCGGTCGTGGCGTTACAAATAACCTTGGTGTCACCAAATTCGACAAGGACAGAGCCCTCGGCGTGTTTAGTGTAATGGCGCGTAATTGTTATGGGTCGCAGTTCATCTTGTGCTCGGCCGCTGGGGCGCATAATGGTAACCTCTAATGCTGGACGTTTCGGATGTCTTCAGACTTTGATTGTTTGCTGGGCCTGTAGATGGTATTTTCGAGTTGTTATTGTTACAACTATCTTAAAAAGTATCGGGAGCTTGCCGTCGCGTGATCGATCGGTGAAACAGCAGCGGAATACCTTTAGATGGTGTGCGCTTCGTGCGTTTGCGTCTCCAGACCGCGGACCTTGGCCTTGGCAGAGACCTGGATTCAACGAAAAATCCCTGACTTCTCTGGAGCGGCTTAGACAAAAACGGCTATTATACTCTGCTTGGTGGATTCGTCAGAACCGAATTCTTAAGCTCGATTCGCATTATGGTCTGCAGACGCAATGCCTCAGGGTTGCGTATTTTCCGTAAGAATCGCGTAGGGGTCTGTTTTCTCTAAAATATTTGCAGGATACATGGCGAGGCCGGAGGTGCAACCGAAGACAACGGTCGTTTTGAGTTCGGAAACTCGTGAAGGTTTTTATTCTTGAAACAAAGGTCGTCGGTTTGGGGAGTAGGGCCGCTTTTGGGTTTCCCAGATAACATCGGGCTCCGTTAGATTGTACGAACCGGGCGAAAGAAGATCGCTTTGTTGTCGTCTAAGGGCCGCGGACAATAATAATTGTCCAAATATTGCGCCGGATTTTTGCTCAGATTCAAGGCGCGGCAAGTGGCGCATATTGAAATATGCAACAATTGCCGTAACGCAGAAGCTGAGCACAAAGACAAGCAAGGTTGGATAATTATTTTTTTCCGTGGCCCTAAAGCCTCTTCTTTGATCTTTACGTATTCCTGCGTTCGATAACGTGTTTTGTGTGATCATCGTTTGGGTGGTATCGCAGAAAAACGATGGGGTGGTTGTTTTAGTTGAATTTAGGGATTTTTTAATATGGTTTGTAGTATGACAGCGTTTGCTCGCAGTGAACAAGAGACCGAATTGGGTGTTATGAGTTGGGAGTTGCGCGCTGTTAATCACCGGTATCTGGAAATCAGTGTGCGGCTTCCCGAGGAATTGCGCGCCATAGAGGGGAGCGTGCGCGAGAGAATAAACGCTCGTCTTGGTCGCGGAAAAGTCGATTGCGCATTCCGCTTCAAACCGAGCGCGGCAGCAGGCCCGGTGCTCAGCTTGAATCGAGACCTGGTGCGAGACCTGGTGGCTCTGACCCGCGAAATCGACGATATGTTAAGTCATTCTCCTTGGAACAGCGCTCTGGATGTACTCCGTTGGCCAGGTGTGCTCGAGGCCCGAGAGGCTAATCAAGAACAAGTGAAAGTTGAGGCGTTGGCGTTGTTAGCTGGAGCGCTCAGCGACATGTATGATGGTCGACGTCGCGAGGGTGAAAAATTAAAAGCTATTATTTTACAGCGTTGCGACGCCATGGGGGTATTGGTCGATGATGCCAGGGACAGGCTGCCGCGGGTAGTGCAACTATACCGGCAACGGTTATTGGAGCGGGTCAATGCGGTAAGGCAGGAATTGGATCCCCAGCGTCTTGAGCAAGAAATTGTCCTGGCAGCGCAAAAAATGGATGTTCACGAGGAGTTGGATCGGATTGAAGTGCATATCGACGAGGTTAGGCGGGTAATCGAACAACCAGGACCGGTGGGGCGTCGGCTAGACTTTTTAATGCAGGAATTTAATAGGGAAGCCAATACGCTGGGCGCTAAGTCGGTCGATGTGGAGACAACCCGCATATCGGTCGATATGAAAGTGTTGATTGAACAAATGCGTGAGCAGATACAGAATATCGAATAATTATGAAAGGTACGCTTTATATTGTGTCTGCCCCCTCGGGTGCAGGAAAAACGTCGCTGGTAAAGGCGTTGGTGTTAGCGACAGAACGCGTCATAGTCTCTATCTCTCATACTACGCGTGCCATGCGGCCGGGTGAACGAGACGGTGCCGATTATTACTACGTTTCCTCGGAAAAATTTCAAGCCATGGTTGACGATGGCGCATTTTTGGAGCACGCAACGGTGTTTGATCGCTCCTATGGGACTTCGCGCGCGTGGGTTGAGGAAAAGTTGAGAGCAGGTATCGATGTCATTTTGGAGATTGATTGGCAAGGTGCGCGTCAAATTCGGCAAATCATTCGAGATGCGCTGAGTATCTTCGTTTTGCCACCATCTCGAGCGGTATTAGTGCAGCGCCTAATAGGCCGGGGCCAGGATGATGAAACGGTCATACAACGCCGAATGGATGAGTCGATAAGTGAGATGAAACACTATAGCGAGTATGATTATGTGGTGATCAACGACGATTTCAACACGGCGTTACAGGACCTGCAAGCGATCGTGCGGGCGCGTCGTTTGGAGGCTGTTGCAGTGGTCGCTAAGCAGGCAGATTTAATTGAAAAGTTGCTTAATTAACAATAATTTATTATTATTATCGTTTGGTCTCTGGTTTGTATGCGGGCATTGCCCAAGGACTTGTTCTAACTCGTTTTTAACGCCGTAAATTATTTTGTCGAAGGAGAACGAATGGCACGATTGACTGTAGAAGGTTGTCTCGACCATGTAGATAATCGTTTCCAGCTGGTGCTGGTCGCGGCAAAGCGGGCGCGTCAGATCGCCAATGGTAAAGACCCGATGCTTCCGTGGGAGAACGATAAACCCACCGTGGTTGCGCTGCGAGAAATCGAAGAAGGGCTTGTAGGGCCTTCGATTCTTGACGAGGTCAGTGCTAAGGAACATGCCGCGGAAAGTATTGTTGAGGAAGAGGAGCTGCAACAAAGGCAGGAACAAGGGAGCTGAGTTTCATTGAGCGAAACCATTGAACACAACGGAAATCGCAACTGAAAATCGACAACTAATTCCCCATGTGGGTCTCGCCGATGACCTGCAGGAAGAGCTGCGCGCGACGTTGCAGCACTATCTCTCTCCTAGCCAAATTGCTGAAATCGACAGAGCGTATCAATTTGGGGCAAAAGCACACACGGGCCAATTGCGCCTCTCTGGCGAGCCTTATATACGTCATCCCTTAGAGGCCGCCAAGATCCTAGCGGAAATGCGCTTGGACCATAAAACAATCATGGCCGCTATCCTCCATGACGTCATTGAGGATACAGCGGTTACCAAGATTGAGTTGGCCGACGACTTTGGCAAAGAGGTAGCAGAGCTCGTTGACGGGGTGAGTAAGCTTACTCAAGTTCAATTTGAGAGCCGCGCCGAAGCACAGGCGGAAAATTTTCAAAAAATGATGCTGGCCATGGTGCGCGATATCCGTGTCATATTGGTTAAGCTAGCAGATCGCATTCACAATATGCGAACACTAGGCGCCATGCCATTCGAGAAACGACGGCGGATTGCGCGCGAGACCCTGGATATCTACGTGCCTATCGCCCACCGACTGGGTATCAACACATTTCGACTTGAACTAGAAGAGTTAGGATTTGCGGCGCTATACCCGTCTCGTCACCGTGTTTTGGCTGAGGCCGTTAAACGAGCGCGCGGCAACCGGAAAGAAATCGTCCAGCGCATTGGGGATTCAGTCACTGAGCGATTAAGGCAAGAAGCGCTGCAAGGTCGAGTTGTGGGCCGGGAGAAACATCTCTACAGCCTCTATCAAAAAATGCGTAATAAACAGTTGTCTTTTTCCGACGTCTACGATGTCTACGCATTCCGGATTATTGTCAATTCGGTCGATGCCTGTTATCGAACCTTAGGTGTTGTCCATAACGTGTATAAACCGGTGCCTGGTAAATTCAAGGACTATATTGCGATTCCGAAGTCCAATGGCTATCAGTCACTGCATACGGTTTTATTTGGGCCTTACGGGGTGCCCATAGAGGTCCAGATTCGCACCGACGACATGGATCGTGTGGCTGAAGCGGGCATCGCCGCGCACTGGCTCTACAAATCGGGCGACGAACCGGCGGGTGGCCCTAACTCGCGGACGCGGGAGTGGTTGCGCAACCTTTTAGAACTTCAGAAAAGCGCGGGCAATTCTCTTGAGTTTATCGAGAATGTGAAAATCGATCTGTTCCCGGATGTGGTTTATGTGTTTACGCCCAAAGGCGAGATAATGGAGATGCCACGGGGTTCAACGCCTGTTGATTTTGCATACGCTGTACATACCGACGTGGGGAATACTTGCGTCGCCGTAAAAATTGATCGGCGCCTTGCCCCGCTAAGCGCGTCGTTATTCAATGGGCAGACGGTCGAAATAATCGCGGCACCCGGTGCGAGGCCAAATCCCGCATGGCTTAATTTTGTAGTCACGGGTAAGGCGCGAACCAACATACGTTATTTCCTAAAGCACCTTAAAGATGAGGAAGCAATTGGCCTAGGGCGGCGTTTACTTGAGCAAGCATTGGCTAACTTCACGTTATCTATCGAGCAGTTTTCTGATACTAACTTGAAAGATTTGTTGGAGGAGCTGCGCGTTCCTACGTTTGAAGCGCTACTAAGGGATATCGGTTTAGGCGATCGTATGGCGCTTTTGGTGGCGAGACGTATTGGCGAGACGGCGGGGACGCATTTGGCAAGCCCAAGCCAGGTACGCCGCGGAACGGCGATAAAGGACGTGCTGACCCGCTATGTCCCTGGTTGGCTCAGAGGCGAGCGGTCCGAACGATCTCCGCTGGCGATTAAAGGCACCGAAGGTATGGTGGTTAATTACGCGAAATGTTGTCGCCCGATACCGGGTGATCCGATCCAAGGGTTTGTGACGGCAGGGCGGGGCATTGTGATTCATGTCGAGTCGTGTAAAAACGTGGCGGATTACCGAAACACTCCGGAAAAATGGATAGATGTACAATGGGAGGAGAACGTAACTGGAGAGTTTCCGGTGGAAATACGCGTCGAGGTCACCAATAAACGTGGTGTCTTAGCGATGGTTGCGGCGGCTTTATCGGAAATGGGAGCCAATATCGAAAGCGTGAATATTGAGGATCGTGACGGGAAATTTAGTACTATTGGATTTACTGTCGATGTAGGTGACCGAAGCCATTTGGCGAGCATTATGCGTCATATTCGGCGTATTGACGTTGTTAGACGCATAACCAGAACGAAAAGTTAGACGCGATGAGTTAAGGGCCGCGGAAATAAATAATTGTCCAAAGATTGCGCCGGATTTTGGCTCAGATTCAAGGCGCGGCAAGGGGCGCATAATCGCTTTATGTAACCCTTGTCGCAACACAGAAGCTGGGCC
>CALZJI010000377.1 GCA_945787615.1 uncultured Chromatiaceae bacterium
CGCTGAAAGAGGTTCCTCTGTTGACTCACCCACCGAGTCACCGTTAATTAGCTGAGTAATCATCATGGACCCGCCCGTCGACCAGAAATTTTGGCACATCGTTCCGTCATCATTGAAGCGCTGGGTAAACCTTACACTGCCATCATTACTCGTAAACGAAAAAAACGCAGGACCAAAAAACTGATTATTGTTCTGGGCCCAACTCGCCCCAGCTACGAACATCGAAATCACTACTCCGAAAACCAAGTGCCGTACCTTCATGACGTGTTCCCCCCTGTCATTTCTACCAAGCGAATACGAATCGCGATTAGTCCAAATTAAAATAACCAGACTCTAATAGGCAACTAAAAACCAAACAAAGCGAATAAGTAGAATCCACATACGCGGGCTCGAAGGCGATTGATTTAACGTTGCAATGTTTCGCTGCATCCGCGTACCTAAACACCTACGGAATGACGAGGAACATCGACGTTTTTTCCATGAGTTGGAAAAAGAATAGGTCTTAACGTAAGGGTATAACGAGCGGAGGTCGGCCGTGAGGCGGGAAATCATTGCTGATTTTATACAGGATTCCGCGCAACGACCTCTCTTACGAGATACCTATGGTGAGGTCTATAGAGGATGCCATAATCATTTAGAAATAAAATAGGCGATTGGCTAACGCGAACGGCAAATGAACTTAACCAATGCCTGATTGTGGCGGATAAGCCACGGACTCAATGCCATGCTCAGTATTACCGCGGCAAGCGCCGTGTGGGCCGTTTCGATGTTGAGGAGGTCGTCTCCTAGTGCCAGTGACAATAGCACAAACCCGAATTCGCCGCCTTGGGCCAGTATGAGGCCTGTTTGTAACGCAACGTCTCTTTTCGCGCCCACCAGGCGACCAAGACCCATGATAAAGAGGCTTTTGTACAGAACGATCGCTAGAACAATGAGCAATACGACGTGGATATTGGTAGATAGAGTATGAATGTCCAACAACATGCCCACTGTCACGAAATACAAACCCATCAATACGTCGCGAAAGGGGCGAATATCGTCTTCTGCTTGCTTTCGAAAAGGCGTTTCTCCAAGCATCATTCCAGCGAGAAAGGCTCCGAGAGCGAGCGAGAGTCCAACCGCGTGGGTGAGCCACGCGGCGGCTAACGAAAAGAGCAGTATGGTCAAGGTGAAGAGTTCCGCGGAATTAAAAGAGGCGATTTCGTCGAATAATGGTCTTAGAAAGTGTTTCCCTATTACCACCATGGCCAGCGCCACGATTGTGCCTTTTGTTAGCGCTAACGCTAATTCGTGCGCTAATGCGTGATTAAGATCTCCGGTCGCCAGAACCGGTATAATGATCAGGAAGGGGATTATCGCCAGGTCTTGAAATAACAACACGGCAACCGACAGGCGGCCGTGCTCGGTTTCGAGCTGTTTCAGTTCGCCGAGTTCTTTTATCACAATTGCCGTAGAGGACATCGCGAATACGCCGCCGATGATTAGTGCCGCCTCGGCGGACACCCCGAGCAACCAGGCAGCGAGGCCGATCAACAACGTTGTCACCACCACTTGCGCGCCACCTAAACCCAGTATCGCTCTTCTGATGGCAATAAGCTTGGGAAGAGAGAATTCGAGTCCCAAGGTAAACAGCAAAAATACAATGCCGAATTCCGCTAGTAGGCGTGTATCCTCGGTGTCGGTAATCCAGCCTTGACCGTGAGGGCCGATCACGGTGCCGACAAAAAGATAAGCAAGGACTGGGGGAAGATTGAAACGTCGAAAACCGGCGACGGCGACGACGGTCGAAGCTAACAAAATAACGATTTCAACTAGGATTCCTTGGCTCATCGGGCGTTGAAGCGTCAGTCTTTGGGATGTCTCTCAATCACAGGTATGGGACGTCGCGTCTATTGCGCCGACCCACTGTCTAAGGTATCGCCCTCTCGTTGCCATGGCTTGAGCACGGGCTGCCACTCGTTTCACACCCGCTCGAGTAGAGCCCTTTTACTTATTGTTTATAATAAAGAATTTAATGCAATACGTTGCGGCGGCGTGAGGCGCGGGAAATGCCGTTTCGCTTGCGGCGTGTGCCAGACCGCGATCTAGAGTACGTTGCCAGGGGCCGCCGTAGTCCCCAATGGGCGGCTATGCCTCTTACGGCTGTTGCGTGGTTTGATCGGTTCGGCACGCGGAGCTTGTTCGAACGCTAATGTGTTCGCCTTGTCGTCCGAAACGCCTGATAATGACTCCAAAATAAACGATAAGCTTATGAAATGTAAATAATATCCTATGAGGTTAAGGGCGTTGAGTGGATTATGAGTGCATGATCCAAGTTCGCATCGGACCGGTGGATACTCATGTCCCATCGACAATCGCGGCTCGGCTAACACGGCAATCCGAAGGGGAATATTGGACAGAAGGCGCGCAGCCTTTTCAGCGTTTACGGTATCGGATGTACCCAATACTCATCGTTTTCCGGCGCGAACCGCTCTCTCATTTGAACATTGTGGCCATAACAGCGCCGAAAGAGGAGACGGAATACCATGACCGACATCGCTAAGCACGATCGAATTTGCGGGTCTTCCCTCGGAGCGGAGCTTGACGAACAGGGGTGTAAGGAACTCGCGCGAATTATGGGAGAGCGCCATCTTCAAGATGGAGAACTGCTGGTTGCCGAGGGAAAGGAAGACAATACCCTTTTCCTTTTATCGAAGGGAGAACTTGGTGTTACCAGTAACGTGGAAGGCAACGAGGACGTCGTATATACCATGACGCCAGGTGAGTGCGCCGGAACCCGCGCGTTCGTTGATCGAACATCGCGAAAAGCGACATTGCGCGCAGTTGGCGACGTTACGGTCTACACGTTGGTGCCTGACGCATTCGAATCTCTGCTGGATAGTCACCCTCGCATCGTCTATAACGTTATGCGGGCTCTGTTCAGGATTACGCACGCCAATTTGATGCGGATGAACCAAGAAAGTAGGCAGCTTGCCAATTACATTAGCAAGTCTGGTGGGCGGTACTAATCGTGACGCCGAGGTTAGGCATACCGCGTAGAGTTGAGAAAAAATCGACGTGATGCGTGCTTTCGTCGTCCGCCGCTCAGATCGTTAACCATTTTTCACCGACCGGAGGGTACCTAGCGCTGTTGATACCCACATTTTCGCCCCTATATATACCGAATATCGCCCGGTAAATGCTTAAGAAACTTACGTTGGCAGTACTCATGCGTCGATTTTGCCGAGAATTTCGATCTGAGCCCAATATCGACTTCAGAAAAAGACGGCGATTATTCGCTCTACACCAAAATTCTGTTATGCTGTGCGCCCATGAGTGATCAGCACCTTAGCGACACCCCGTTTTCCTCCCTTGACCTCCCTACCGCGCTACAACGAGGCGTCCAGGACGCCGGATTTAGACTTTGCACGCCTATTCAGGCGGAAACCTTGCCCCTTGGCCTTCAAGGTATTGATGTAGCGGGGCAAGCCCAAACGGGCACCGGAAAAACGGCGGCATTTTTGTTAGCGACGATGGCCCAACTGTTGCGCCGCGGCCCCGCTCATTCGGCAAAAAAGCCGAATCAACCGGCGGCTTTAATTGTGGCGCCGACGCGGGAGTTGGCCGTTCAAATTCATAAGGATGCACGTGCATTAGGAAAACATACGGGACTGAAATGCGGGGTTGTTTACGGTGGGGCAGGGTATACCTCCCAACGGGCAGAAGTCGGAGCGGGTGTCGATATTCTAATTGGCACGCCTGGGCGCCTGATCGATTACTACAAACAGCGCGTCTTCGATCTTCGCGCCATCCAAGTTGTTGTGCTCGATGAAGCTGACCGCATGTTCGACTTGGGTTTCATTAAAGATATTAGGTTCCTGTTGCGACGAATGCCCAAGCCGAGCAAACGCCTGGGTATGCTGTTCTCCGCGACGCTATCGTTTCGCGTCACGGAACTCGCCTACGAGCACATGAATAATCCGCAGTTGGTGACGATCGAAACCGACAGTCTCACAGCGAACAAAGTAACCGAAGTCGCTTATTACACCGCCAACGATGAGAAGATTTCCTTGTTAATTGGGCTGCTTAAAAGCATGGACGCGGCGCGAACTATGGTTTTTGCCAATACTAAACGAACGGCCGAAGAGGTCCGGGCACACCTTGAAAGTAACGGTTTTAAGGCCGGTTTGCTCTCCGGTGATGTTCCCCAAGCGAAACGGCTCCATTTACTGGAACAGTTTCAGCAAAATGCGATTTCGATTTTGGTGACTACTGACGTTGCCGCGCGTGGCCTGCATATTGCCGAGGTGAGCCACGTAATTAATTTTGATCTTCCACAAGACCGCGAGGATTACGTCCACCGCATTGGCCGAACGGCACGGGCGGGGGCCAGTGGCGATGCCATTAGCTTTGTTTGCGAGCAATACGCTTTTTCACTTCCCGACATCGAAGAGTACGTGGGCCACAAAATAGCCGCCGAATCCGTCGATCCGCAGTTGCTTGCCGAGGTGACACCCGCCGTGGCGAGGAAGAATACACGGCACACAACATCGAGACCTCGTAAACGCTCGCCGCAAACGAAATCGGCGCAAGGGAAGACGGACGTGGTCAGAAAGCCGCGCCGCCGGACTACACGGTCAAAGTCCGAAAGGCCGAAAGGCGAAGAGTAGCGAGATGTGTTGGGTTTCGTACCTCAACCCAACCTACTTGAGATGCAATAACAACGTTAGGGCCGCGGAAAATAATAATTATCCAAAGATTGCGCCGGAGTTTTGCTCAGATTCAAGGCGCGGCAAGTGGCGCATATTGAAATATACAACACTTGCCGTAACGCAGAAGCTGAGCAAAAAGACAAGCAATATTTGGATAATTATTATTTTCCGGGGTCCTTAGTTGCGCACACCTGAGCCGAACTCCGAAACGTGGGTTATAAATATCTCGAGATACTCTCCCGTTAATGAGAGAAAAAGGTAATTTTTATAGTGTACGCGCGCTCCATTTGGTTCAGAAATAGAACCCAACTGGAAGATGGAGCGTATCGGTATACAGGACCACGCGACATCGTGGCTTCGGTGAGAGACGCCGATTAGCGTACGCTTGAGACCGTGAGGTTCGTCATGCAATTTGCGCCGTTGGCCCCATGGTGGCGCAACAACTCAGCAGCGTACGAATGACCGAGTTGCTCCGCAAGACAAAGGGGTGTTGCGCCGTGAGCCGCGGTGGCATTGACGTCCGCACCGTTCTCCAGAAGCGCTGCTATGATCCCGGTCTCGTTGGCTTCAACCGCGTACATGAGCGGAGTATACCCTCGATCATTGCTCACGTTCGTGCTGGCCGCATGCGTTAGTAATAGCTCAACAGCCGTTAGGTTTCGATATGTCACCGCAACGAACAATGCAGACTCGTTGTGCTCGTTTCGCAGCTGTACGTTGGCGCCCGCTTGTAGCAACGCCTCCACAACGTTCATGCTGCCGAGTCGAATTGCCTCTCGCAACGCGGTCGTCCCCTTATTGGTCTGCGCATTGACGTCGGCACCGCGTTCTAAAAGGAACAGGACCAGCTCGATTCTTCCGTAACGGGCGGCGAAAAGAAGTGGTGTATTTCCAACAATGTCTCTTATATCAACAACCATCCCGTTGTCGAGTAATTCCCGTATCTGGGCGACATTACCGTTGGAAGCGGCGACGATCATGGTGATATCATCCATGACCGAGTTGGCGTTTGACGCGCGCGCGAGAACCGGATGACTCATCGTGACTGCTAAAATAAGGCTTAATAGGCAGAGATTTGTCTTGCGCGAGGCGACTTGGTCCAACACCATAAAAGATAACTCGGGCTCGTTATTGTTTGTGGCTATTATGTCACGTTTTAGAAGTAGCTGTACACATACCACTTTCGAGGAGATCCCGCGCGCGCCCGACAATTGGACGCCTATCCGCCCGTTAACCACCGACACGACGAGACTAATGGTACGGCAGAGGAGTTCAGGGTACACGTTGTGCATTATTCCCCGCTCGGTCCCACTACTAGTAATTGTTCTTTTCATGGCGGGGTGCGCGACTCATAGCCAGTTCGTCCCGCATCCTCCGCAGGGGGGCCAAGAGAATGCCATTGTTTTTCCGAATCCCGAGCGGCATATTTTACTTATCTTCAACCACGGTTCGGAGCAAGAATTGCGGCGTGATCACTGTTTTCCAAACAGTTGGACAACGCCGGATGTCGTGAAGGAGCTGGGTGGGCGAACTGTTAATGGATTAAAAGTCGTTGTTTACGCCTATTGTACACCGGCCAAGTTGGGTGCCTACAACCACGTGTTTCGTATTGGCGAGCCAAAGGTTGTGAAGCGGGCGGAAAACGTCGAGCAGTTAGTGCGGCGCTTTCAACGCGAGGGTGTACCCGCTCATCAGATATTTTTGGTTGGCCACTCCGCAGGCGGCTGGGCATCGTTGCTCGTGGCGCGACGCGCAAATGTGGAATTTAACGCCGTGATCGCATTCGCCCCTGCGTTCGCCGGCAAGAAACACTCCAGACCATTAGGTTGGCAAGCATTGCGCGAAAAACAGGTGGATTATCTTCTGGAGGCACGGCGATTGCCTGCGCTTGTTTTTGCATTTGACGAAGACGTGTTCAATGCTCCAGAGGATTTGGCGTTTCTTGACAACGTCCCGGGTGTCCAGCTCATTAGTTTGAATAACGCCGAAATTTCCGGTATTCCGTGCTCC
>CALZJI010000378.1 GCA_945787615.1 uncultured Chromatiaceae bacterium
TCGATCCATCTCGCCTGGCTGCGTTGCAAAAACTTGAAAGATATTTATATTCCGGCGTTTTTACGCCTTGCCAGGCGAGCGCCTCAACGCCCAAAATGTGAATTAATTATGACGCGAGCCCTTAATACAGCGTCAAACCGCTGGAGTAAAGGTATCGTTCAGATTTTCGAAAGGCCGCCGCGGGATAAAGAGAGCGTGCACCTCGGGTACGTCCTATGGTCGCAATTTCTGGAAAAACCTGTTTGCAATGGGTATACGGTCGCGCATGGCGCAGAACCAATCAACGGAATTTGTCCCTTAGGGCTCGCGAAAAAATAACTTCGTATTCTTCGCGCCCAGATTTGGGTCAGTTTTGGACAATCCGATTGAGTAAAACCGCAGGACTAGCCGGGCTAATTCGAGGATTTTGCGACTGAGGATTGTTCAAAGATGGGATGCGAAAATCGTAAGTAATTTTTCCGCGAGCCCTTAGAATGGCGCGCCCGGAGAGATTCGAACTCCCGACCAACTGGTTCGAAGCCAGTTACTCTATCCAGCTGAGCTACGGGCGCGTTGATCACGTACTTGATATCACTCGACTTGTTCAGATACTAAGCTTGCCCCAATGCTTATAACCTAAGACGCTATGACACCATACTTCGATCGTCGCGGTTTACCGGCTTCGCCTAGATTAGCGTACAGCGAACAAGAAAATTAGGACACGATCGTGTAAAAATGAGCCTAAATGCTGAACTGGCCGCAGTATAACATTGAATGGGCCTATACGTGTAGTTTCATCACACGCACCCGCTGCGGCGGCGAGGACTTGGCCGACGACAGACGCGTCTTGGCCAACTGACAGAGGAATCCGGTGTGGCGTGAAAGCGTCAAATCTAGAGAAGGAATAGCAGGGCACGGTTCGAAGGGGTCTCCAAAGTACTCGATACTCTACCCGTGGCGTTTGAGATTTAGGTGTCAATAGCACGCCCTCTTCATTCCATGGCTGCGTTGAAACTCCTGGCAATAGTCCGGCTATTACTCGTCATTTCGCCTTGCCACGAAATGAATATGACGCACTCTTAGGGCTCGCGCAAGAATAAGTTTACATTTTGAGCGTTGAGGCGCCCGCCTGGCAAGGCTTCCGCGTCCTCGGCAACTGCGTCCTGCGTTGCCCTACCACCTACATCCCTGTAGGCGTGCTCACGCCCCTTGCCTACGTCCCTGTAGGCAACGCGGCCAGGCGGGATGCATCGATGTTCAAAATGTGAAGTTACTTTTGCGCGAGTTCTTAACACCTAAATCTCAAACGCCACGGGTATATGGTACCTATCAACCGAGTAGGTGTGTGCGGCGTAGAGCACGGCCTAGGTGTGTCGCGCAACGCGTTGACATCGTCCCTGCGAGCGAGAAGATAAACGCAACGCACGATGTTGTCCATGAGCGTCTCCGTGATCATTGAGCGAAGCAAATAACCCAGAAAGTATAAAACTGTGTATCATTTTAGGTCATAATCCAGCGGTCAGGTTCACAACGTTAGAACGTACGAAATGATCCCGGAATCGGAAGCACGTCTTTTAAAGCTTGCCACTTATGCTTCAGTCATAACGGCAACATTACTCATTATCGCTAAATGTCTAGCGTGGTTGCAGACAGGTTCATTGGGCGTGTTTGCCTCGCTGGTGGACTCAATCATGGACGCGATGGCATCGATAATAAACTTATTCGCTGTTCGCTATTCCTTGGCACCCGCCGACGAAGAACATCGCTTTGGCCATGGCAAGGCTGAATCTCTGGCAGCGCTCGCGCAAGCGACTTTTATTGCAGGTTCTGCAATTTTTCTATTCCTTCAAGCGATAGACAGGCTTATTAACCCTCAAGCGATCGAAAAACTAGGAATCGGCCTCATGGTCATGAGCTTTTCCGTTGTTGCTACAATGGTGTTGCTTTCGATCCAACGTTACGTAATTGCCCGCACCAATTCGACTGCCATCAAGGCCGATTCTCTTCATTACGTCACCGATTTATTAGTCAATGCCAGCATTATTATTGCGTTGGCGCTAGCGGTTTACGGTTGGCCTGGTATAGATCCACTTTTCGCAATGGGCATTGCCGGTTACATCCTCTATAGCGCATGGAAAATCGGCGCTGAGGCGTTTAATCTTTTAATGGACCACGAGCTTCCCAACGAGCAACGCGCGCAAATTATGTCCATCGCACGCTCCCATGAGAAAGTACTCGGCGTACACGATTTACGCACACGCCAATCAGGTCGCGTTATTTTCATTCAACTTCACATCGAACTCAATGGCGAACTTCGTTTAGCGGAGTCCCATGATGTTGCCGAAGCGGTCGAATCCGCTTTGGGCGACGCATTTCCTAACGCCGATATCATTATTCATCAGGATCCTATACTAACCGCGCAAGGGCTCGCGCCGTAATTTAGGGCCACGGAAAAACATAATGATGCACCCTTGCTGGTCTTTCTGCTCAGCTTCTGTGTTACGGCAAGTGTTGCATATTCCAATATGCGCCACTTGCCGCGCCTTGAATCTGAGCAAAAATCCGGCGCAATTTTTGGATAATTATTATTTTCCGCGGCCCTTATCGGCGCAAAAGCCACCGTAGCCCGGGGAGGTGGATAGTTATTGGTTGTTGTTTGCGAACGGATCTTCGGAGCGGGTTGTGGTCTGCGCTGATTGGGTCACTCGCCATGCAACCGTGACGCCTAAGGCGAGATAATTGTCGCGTTCGACTAACGGGCTTTCTTCAAACACGGCATGCTTTAAGACGTCGTAACGGAGAAACGCGCCGATACGCTTGCGACGATATGTTCTGCTGACGGAAAGCGTAACTCGGCTACCGCTATAACCGCCGCTAGCGCGGTACTTGGGGCGCGACGCCGTTACAAATTCTTCTTTTACTTCATAGAAATAGTTATGGTAGTCGGCGTCGGCGTAGAGCGGGCCCATCGAGATTCCAGTTTTCCATTGTTCGTTCCGATATTTGAGTTGAACGTAAGGCGCGAAAATCCATCCTTGGTTGGTGAAGCGAAAATCGTTAAAAGAGAACGCGGTTCTTAACGGAAAACTTAACCAGAGTTTGTAGTTTCGGCGTGTTGACTGCCAGAGCCTTAACGCCAGGGACGGTCCGATTTCGATGCTAGGGTCGAGGCGGGGCATATCCTTACGGGCTCCGTCGGCGTCACTAGGCACGGGTAGGCTTGCGGCAATACTAATATCAAGTTTCACGCTGGGGGAGTCGAAAATCAGGTCGCGTACGCCTTCGTCACTTATCTTTAGTTTTTCGCCACGGTATATGAGATAAGGAAATGGCAAGACCAAAGTTCGGCCGCTATCGGCGCCGCGGTAATGCGGGATTTCCATGCCCGCGATGCCAACATAGAGTTCCCATTTAGGCAGTTCCCGGGCATAACTCCACGGGGCGTTTAGCATAAGTAGGGGTATAGTAAGCAGTTTAACAAGGAATCCCGGATACGCTCTTATTGTAACTGGTCCCGAAAGCTTCATACTGCGGCGTCCAAGGCTGCCTCGCATACAATCTGCACTTGATTCTATTTTCGTCGTTGCCAGAAGAGCTAATCCCAAATCCGCAGTAAGGCCTTGCGTAAAAATAACTTCACATTTTAACATCGATCCATCCCGCCTGGCTGCGTTGCCTACAGGGACGTAGGTAAGGAGCAAGAGCACGACTGCACGGACGACGCACATGGATGTGCGAGTGTCACGAGAGGGCAGGAGCCCGAAGTGACCGACGCACATGGATGTGCGAGTGTCACGAGAGGGCAGGAGCCCGAAGTGACCGCAGGAGGTAGAATTGCGTCGGGAACAGCAATCGAGGACGCGGTAGCGTTGCGAAAACTTGAATTATACGCATATTCCTGCGTTTTCGCACCTTGCCACGCGGGCGCCTCAACGCTCAAAAATGTAAACTTATTTTTGCGCGAGCCCTAACGGTGGAGTGGAACGTTTTAGCCGTCGCATAACGTACGGCGGTGACGCTTTTAGGTCGGCTCGGCGGCGTTCAAAACGTTACTTCCTTACGTTAAACACATTTCTCGAGGATTTCTCCTATTTCTTCATCTGTCAAAACAATGGGATTAGTTTTCATGCTACTGCCGCGGCTATTGGCAACTATTTTCGCGAAATGCTGTTCATTTATGCCGTAATGGCGAAGCTTAGGAATCTCGAATTTGCGTGTCCAGTCGCGCAACGTGTCAACAAGCGCTTGCTGAGCGGCGTTGTCATCGATTTGGGATTCGGTTAACAAACGACCGGTGTCGGCAAATTTTTTTAATGACGGATTGTCAGGCTCCCGCTGCCCCATGGCGCGAATATTGACCTCGGTCGCAACGGCGACCAAGCTTCCGCACGCAACGCCGTGCGGAACGGGGAAAAATGCCCCAAGCGGTGACGCTAATCCGTGAACGGAGCCTAGCCCCACTTGCGCCAAGGTGATACCAGAGAGGAGGGCGGCGTATGCCATCAACGTACGGCCCTCAGAGGCATTGGGGTCGTCCCGACGCCAAGCGGCGAAGAAGCCGTTTTTTACGGCTTGTATACCGCTAAAGGCCAACGCGTCCGTTATCGGATTGGCGCGACTGGAGACGTAGGATTCAAGTAATTGCGTAAGCGCGTCCATCCCGTTTGCGGCAATAATAGACGGTGGACAAGTATCCAATAAGTTGGGGTCTACCACGGCAAAACTGGGGACCAACGTATCATGGCGGAATGATTTCTTGTAGCCGTCCTCCCCCTGGACGCTCAACACCGCGTTCTTGGTCGCTTCGCTGCCCGTCCCTGCGGTTGTGGGTACCGCGATAAAGGGTAGCGCGGGACCCGCATAGGGGATGCCCCGGCCAACGCCTTCAAGGTGGTCCAAGACCGAGTTACCAAACGGGAGTAGGCCGGCAACAGCTTTAGCGGCATCCATGACGCTGCCACCGCCAATGGCGATAACCATCTCGATGCCACTGTCGGAGAGTTCCGCAACGGTGTCGTCGATGAGCCGAGGAGAAGGTTCACCGGAAACGGTCCGATGAGTCCAGTCAATCCTCGCCGCCCCAAGCTCGTCGGTTAGCGTTCCCCACCTCGCAGATGACTTGAATGACGTTCCTCCCGTTACCAGCAGAATCTTTTTTACCCCATAGGAGCCGATAAGAGGCACCAACTCCGCGAAGCGGCCGGCACCAAACATGATCTGTGGGAGACGAGAAATAGAGAATGCGGGGATTATCATCTACGAAGTCCTTGCTGGATATAGACCGTTAAAAGGTTGGCCTTGGCGAGGTTTGGCCATCCAGTCTGCCACGGTGTCGCGCCACGTTAGGTAATGGGTCGTTTGTTTGTGGGCTGCTGCGTCTTCCGCTGAATTATAGGCCTCGTAGAGTATGAAGAATTCTGGGTCATCCGCTGACTGTAATATATCAAAACGGCAGTTACCGGGCTCTTTAATGGAAGCTTGGTGATTTAGTCTTGTCGCCTCGACAAAGTCGTTTACGTTTTTAGGCTTGACGTAGACATGAACCAGCGTAACGTGCATTCGTAATTCCTCCTATGGGCTCGCGATAAGGTAATCTAATCATAAAGAGTTACGGGCTTGTCAGCCAGGTGTAGGTAGGTTGTCGTAACAAGGTGTGCATAATCCAGCGCTATGAAAGGTAACGGGGGAGTCGCGTAGGGATTCAGTCCTCGCGCAATTTATCTACGTTTACCTACGGAAACGGCTACAGCGAATATCCATCGGATCGAGGGAATTTCTTATTGCGATGAATCAATGACCATCGTGTTTCCAGCTATTTAGCTTACCGAATTTAAAATAGTAGTGTTTTGGCGATCCATCCTCGGACTCGTATACCCACTGTTCCCGGGCGACCCAATGGGCATTGATGTCAACGGAAGCGTCAGGTTCTCCCAGCACCGCGGCGACGTCTTGTTTTGACATTCCAATGACGACATTACCGGTTAATATGGCGGTTTTAATGCGCTCTGGCAATTGGGGATTGGTCTGTACATAGCTTTGGCGCCGTTTCTCGGCCTCGCAAATGACATCGCATTCTACTCTCTTGGTAGCACAGCTCAATAGTGGTCCACACACCAAGACCAATAGGATGCAAACAACATTTCTCGATCTGCTGGTCGTTTCTCGCATACGTGGAACCGATCGACAAAAGCGTGTTTACGCATTGGTCGGTAAAAAGAGTCTGCTCTTAGTTTTTATCTCGCTTGATTATAATATGTTCGGTTAGACACAAACGGCTAAGAGTGTAAACGACTCATCGTTTTCTTGAAAGATGTAGGCGTCGAAATGGATTGCTTCGCTGGGGCGCCTAACTCCATCGCGTGAGGCAAATAACGCTATTGAGATCGACCCTATACCATATAAAATATAGCTTTTTCACTTGAGCAGGAATTAGCATAATGCTGAGCGTTGTCGCCTATTTACACCATGGCGATTAACAAACATTTCAGTAAAAGCCACTAACTAGCGGTATTTTATACACAATGGGATTTTTTCCTTGCGACGGAAGACGAAGCACGCGGTCTGGCGAAATACGTGCTACCGCGTAGCTCTAACATATTGGAATATTGTGATATTTGGAATAGAACAATTTGTAACCAATTTGTAATTTTTCTTGTAGCCACAAGGTTTAAGGGAGCTTGTCGCGAATTGTTCACAGAGTTATCCACAGATTCTGTGGATAAGCGGGATATTGCGTTTAATCCCCAAAAAAGAAGAAGTATTCGGAATGTTCGTCGCTTTCATGTTACAGTGCGCGCCCTGCTTGCGAGAGCGCAAATTTCAAAGCCCCGGGGTATACGATACGCGATGTGCCGGTGCCATAAACCGAAACAGTGCTGCGTTTTACGCGATACAACCCTCCGAACAATGTCGAACGAGAGACGGTAAAAACGATTACTCCCGACTGGGGTAATTTAGAGCAGTTGATTCGAAGATATGAAAGCGATGAGCCGTCGTGGAGCTGCTGGGGTGCGAACAGTGCTCTTATGTCTCGGTGTTGTTAGTAACTTTTTTCTCTATGGCAAAAAAACGACTACAAAAGGGAAAAAGCCGCAAGCGGCGATCACCTGAACGTGAAAAGGAAAAAAACGGCCATATATCCGCGCTTGGTCGACGGCTCGGTGTCAATGCCGTGTTGTTCCTTGCGCTCGTTGCAATCCTGTATGTTCTTTATTTAGACAGCGTAATTCGCTATGAATTCGAAGGGAAACGATGGGCACTGCCGGCTCATGTTTACGCTAGACCGTTAGAACTCTTTCCCGGCATGCATCTTACAGCGGAGCAATTGATCGATGAGCTCACGTTATTGGGTTACCGCGCGAACTTAGTCGGAGGTAGACCAGGGAGTTACAGTCCTGGCGAAGACGAAGTTCGAATAATTTCGCGGCCTTTTAACTTTTGGGATAGCGACGAACAGTCGTTATTTTTTCGAGCGCGATTTCGTCATAAACGGCTAACCCAGCTTTATAACCTGCGGGAGCGCGCTGAATTGCCATTGGTTCGGTTAGATCCCTACCGGTTCGCAACGATTTCTCCGTCGCATCATGAAGATAGAGTATTGGTGCAAGGTGATCGTTTGCCGTCTTTACTTGTGAAGGCGTTGATCGCGGTGGAGGATCGCCAATTCTATGGCCACCATGGCCTAGACGCGCGTGGGATAGCGAGAGCGTTGTGGGCAAACATTAAGGCCATGGGTGTCGTTCAGGGCGGAAGTACCCTCACCCAACAGCTTATAAAAAATTATTTCCTGAGCCGCGACCGGACCATTTCCAGAAAACTAAAAGAAGCCGCCATGGCTTTACTGATCGAGTTGCATTATGACAAAGGCGAAATCCTTGAAGCGTACTGCAATGAAGTCTACCTTGGTCAAGATGGTCGACGTGCCATTCATGGATTTGGTCTCGCGGCGCGTTTCTTCTTCGGTGCGCCGTTAGAAGAGCTTAGGCTTCCTGATTTGGCGCTTTTGGTTGGGTTGGTTAAGGGACCGTCTTATTTCGATCCACGCCGGCACCCGGAACGTGCGCGTAAGCGCCGCGATCAGGTCTTGACCTTACTTGCCGAGCAGGACGTTATCACGGCAAGTGAGGCGCGCCAGGCTAGCGAAGCGCCACTCGGTGTCACCCCGCGCGGGGGAGGGAGTTCCCGTTTTCCCGCGTTTCTCGGCTTAGTAAGAAGCCAAATTAAGCAAGACTACCGGGAAGAGGATTTGCGCTCCGAAGGCCTGCAGGTATTTACGACCCTTGACCCGCTCGCCCAATTTAGCGCGGAGCGAGCCTTAAGCGGGCGCTTGGCGCAACTGGACAGCGGGGGTGATTCCGATCCATTGCAAGGGGCGGTGGTGGTGACAAATACCGGCAACGGAGAAGTGTTAGCGGTGGTTGGGGACCGTAAGCCGCACATGGCGGGTTTCAATCGGGCGCTGGTGGCTGAACGTCAGGTCGGGTCTTTGATTAAGCCGGCGGTTTACCTTACGGCATTGGCACACGGGCAATATACCCTTCTTAGCCCCGTGGACGACGGTCCCTTGAGCGTCGAAGTGGGCAGCGGGGAGCCATGGAGACCGCGTAATTTTGATCAGCAACACCATGACCTCGTGCCGCTGTATAGGGGGCTTGCGGAATCGCTAAATGTGGCGACGGTACGATTGGGGTTGGATTTAGGCGTGAAAAAGGTCATTAATACCTTGCGCGAGCTTGGTATTAAACGGGAGCTGCCACCGTATCCTTCGCTGTTCCTAGGTGCCGTGGAGTTAACACCATTGGAAGTGACTCAGATGTATCAAACTTTGGCGGGCGGCGGTTTTGTCACGCCTTTGCGAGCGATCAGGGCTGTCATGAGCGCCGACGGCCAACCATTACACCGCTATGCCCTTGAGGTTCGTCAAACCGTCGATCCATTGGCGGTGTATTTAACAAATGTCGCCTTACAGGAAGTCGTACGTTCAGGGACGGCCCGTCGGTTGTCTGACAGCCTGTCTTCCGGTCTTGGCGTTGCCGGCAAAACCGGTACTACGAACGAACTGAGGGATAGCTGGTTCGCGGGGTTTGTCGGTGACCGGTTAGCGGTGGTCTGGGTTGGTCGTGATAACAACGCGCCTTCTGGCTTGACGGGAGCCGGCGGTGCAATGGGGGTCTGGGCCGATACCATGGCGCATATTGACCTGCGACCCTTGGCGCTGATGCAGCCCGCCGACATCGAGTGGGTTTGGGTCGATGCTAAAACGTTTCAAGCCTCCACGCAACGGTGTGCCGATGCCATAAAATTGCCGTTTGTAACGGGCACGGCGCCGGCGGATGTGACTGATTGCGGAGCAAATATCGGCGCTGCATCAATAAATAAAACAGTTGATTGGATTAAGGGAATTCTTGAATGAATGCTATTCGTCGATGCTACTTAGGCGTGTTGGTCGCCGTGCTTTGCGGTTGTGCAGCGAGCCCCACGGTTCAACAGCAGGGGGTAGTTATTGAAGACCGCAGCGAAGTACACGTCGAACCCCTTCCCCAGGATCGCGCTTCCCCGGAATCGCCGCTCTCAACGAGAGATGACGTATTAGCGATGGCGCGTCCCACACCCCGCGACGCGGGCGTTAGCAACCTCGCTGTACGTTCGCTCATAGAGACAGCGTTAGTACAGCGAGAACACGGCCGTTCGGCCGAAGCGATCGCGACCCTGGAAAGAGCGTTGCGTGTTGAACCGCGCAATCCGCTAATTTGGCACCGTTTGGCGGTATTAAGATACGAGCGAGCGGAGCTGAGCCAAGCCGCCCAATTGGCGGCCAAGTCCAACTCTTTCGCTGGCGAGGAAGATGATTTGCAGGCGAAGAACTGGAAAATTATCGCTCAGGTCCGCGAACAAACCGGTGACGTTCCCGGCGCTATGTCCGCTCACGACAGGGCCGCGCGTTTTGAGCGTAGCGGCGAGTAAACGCGAAATCATTTACCAGCCGATCAACTAGGAGTTTCAGTTGCTATTCCCCGTCTCGTTGGTTCCCGGTACTTTGCTTAGGCGTTATAAACGTTTTCTTGCCGATGTAGAACTCGATGATGGCAGTGTTATTACCGCTCACAGTCCCAATACGGGTTCAATGCTAGGTTGCGCCGATCCTGGTTTGCGGGTCTGGCTCCGGGATGCGGCTAATCCTCGAAGAAAATACCGCTGGAGTTGGGAGATTAGTCGATCCGCCGACGGCACTATGGTGGGCATTAACACCTTGCTCAGTAACGGGCTTGTGGCAGAGGGCATCGAATCGGGCTTGGTTAAGCCGCTACAGGGTTACGATGGCCTTCGCCGGGAGGTTCGATACGGTCAACAAAATAGCCGCATTGACCTACTCTTGGAGGCGGACGGTTCAAGGCGCCAATGTTATGTGGAAGTGAAGAACGTGACGGCGTCAGTAGAGCCGGGCGTCGCGCTGTTTCCCGACGCCGTGAGCCAGCGGGGCACGAAGCATCTTAACGAGCTGATGCACATACGAACCGAAGGGCAGCGTGCGATAATCTTTTTCTGTGCGCAGAGGGATGACGTTACCGCCCTACGCCCCGCGGATGAGATCGACCCCGTATACGGGGAAACACTGCGCGCTGCCGTTGAAAAGGGCGTGGAAGCAATGGCTTATCGAGCTACGGTTACACCGCGATCGATCGTTTTGACCCAACCCATCGAGATCGTGTTATAAGGCGGGTATGCCGGTGGGAAGAAAAACTTAGGGCTCGCGTCAAAATTAATTCACATTCTGGGCGTTGAGGCGCTCGCCTGGCAAAGCTACCGCGTCCTGCTCTCGCCCCTTACCTACGTCCATGTAGGCAAAGCTACCGCGTCCTGCTCTCGCCCCTTACCTACGTCCATGTAGGCAAA
>CALZJI010000379.1 GCA_945787615.1 uncultured Chromatiaceae bacterium
TTATTTTCTCTACCACCTGAGATGGAGTCGTAAGGCTTTAGGGCTCGCGTCAAAATTAATTCACATTTTGGGCGATGAGGCGCTCGCCTGGCAAAGCTTCCGCGTCCTGCTCTCGCCCCTTACCTACGTCCATGTAGGCAACGCAGCCAGGCGAGATGGATCGACGTCCAAAATGTGAATTTATTTTGACGCGAGCCCTAAGTCTGATGACTTCGCAGCGGCCCAAGCGGAAGAGAGTGAACGCACGCACTTCTAGCGTTCTGGTGAAACGCAGGCTTACGCGAATGCAAGGTAGCAATGTGCGGCCGGTAAACAAGATGCCGATAGTTTCTTAACAGGCCGCGTGCCCATGTTGACGTGTCGGTTACCGTTACGTCTCAGGTTGTTTATTCTGTCGTCGCAGGTGAATCGTCGGGCTAATCCGCGTTTTCCAGCCACAGGTCAATTTCGTTGCGTTGTTCAGCGCACGAAAGAACCCCACTGTATCGCGAATTCCTAGCTCATGATGCGACAACGACGCAGCCGTAATGATTGTGCGGGCGTCGATGGGCGTGGCGCGCAGATTATCTTATGTTATTCAGTGGGTTACCTCCAGGGTTCGCGTGGTTTGATGGAAGGTGAAATAAAGCAAAAGGCTTGCTAAGCAAGCCTTTTGCTATGTGAATGCTAAGGCAGAAAGTTAGTTGTTCTAGTTATTACCTTCTCGCTTTTTTCTTAGCAGCCTTTTTCTTCGGAGCAGCTTTTTTCTTAGCGACCTTTTTCTTCGGTGCGACTTTCCTCTTAGCTACTTTCTTTTTAGCGGCAACTTTTTTCTTAGGTGCTGCTTTCTTCTTAGCTACAACCTTTTTCTTGGTTGCAACTTTCTTCTTAGCGGCAACCTTCTTCTTGGTTGCAGCTTTCTTTTTGGTAGCGGCTTTTTTTACGGCCATTACAATTCCTCCAATGTGAGTACAACGTTTACAGGTGTAAGTATAAACAAGTTTGTCTGTAATTCCAGGTTAATTTTCGTCAGTTAATATCGAACGTTAGCGCGATAGACTTTAATTTTTTTTAAAAAAAAATCAAATAATGAGATTAAAGCGGCAAATATACTTTTCAAGCAAGCTCATCGATACAAAAATTCAATCAACTAGCAAACGTTTGCCAATGGAATTTTTTTGTGTTTCTAAGAAGCGTTGTCGTTAACGCGATGTATTGTCGTGAATTTTGAGTTTACCGCTTGGCTTTCTTTCGTTATCGCTGGTTAAGCTCTGATCTCGTGACGAAAGCGCATTCAGCGAAAGAATTCGATGGCCCGACTTAGTATAGAAAACGCTACATCAGGGTTGTTTTGTTAGCCGCTTTGGCGCCGATAACAGTATGAGGTCGAATGACTGCATCGATGTATCTTTAGATCGCGACTAAGCAAATATTTGTGGTTAGTCGCGCGAAAAATAATATACAAAACAATATGCTGTGCTAGAGAGGCGCTCTGTCCCCTGCATAGGGTGCTATTGATTCTTAGCCAAAGACGTAACGGGAAACGGACTATCCATCGCGCCTGACTTCCGAGGTAATCAGCTTTGAATTTGGAAGTCTAATGTTCCCGTCGGCGGTGCGCGCCAATATTATCCAATCGTGGATCGTCGCGCGTCTTGGTGTCTAGGTTGGTGGGTTCCTCGTTTTCGCGAGGTAGATGCCGGGTCTCGTCATTTACCTGTGATCGCTGGTTGAGAGAGGTATGACGCTGGCAGTATATAATCTCGCTTCTGTCGCTATCGCAAACATTTCTACATCCCATGGATTTTTTGGAATGTAATCGACCTTTTGAAATTCATAAGCTAATCCAACGAGGCGAGGTTTGCGCCAGTGGCGCCGCAACATGAGGTAGGCGAGCGTTCTGTCGTAATAACCGGCTCCCATGCCGATGCGCCGACCACAGCCATCGAACGCAACGAGTGGCGTTAAAACCAAATCCAAAGCCCACGCGGGTACGCGATGCCGCGCCGCATTGGCAGGTTCGGGAATCCCGAACCGATTTGGCACAAGCGCCGTGTTTTCGTTGAATGGCGCAAACCATAGGCTATTTTTGTGCGATGAGCCCAGCACCGGAAGGTAACAAGCTTTCTTGTGTTTCCAGATTCGTTCGATCAGCGGACGCGGATCAAGCTCGCCATTGACAGGCAAGTAACAGGCAATTCGGTGGCTGCGCTGAAATAGTGCGTTGCGTTGGAGGTGGCGTGCCGCTTTTTTCGATGCAAGTTTGCGCTCCCGAGCGGAGAGGCTAATGCGCTTGTCGCGCATGGATTTTCGCATTTGTTTTTGCTCGGTCATGTTACTGCATCTTGTCGAACGGTCTGAGTAACGATAGTTTACCCTAGAATTTCGGAGCGGCGCCGTAATCGAGCGTTCGGTCGCGCTGGTTGAGCGTTCATCCGGTCCGGTTGTCGATAACGCGCGTCTTCAACGGTGCCAAACTCTAGTTAGCCGACGCTGCTATGGCCCGTTTCGCGCGCCTCGATCAGCAGGGCGTGGGCTGTTCAAACGCCCGCGAACGTAGGGAGGATCAAGCGCGGCGGACCGGCAATTAGAGATTTTGGTGGAGTCGCTGCACGCGTTTCACCGTTAGCACTGAGTTTTGCTACGCCGTCGAATGAAGTAGCGCCAGCGATTGTTGTTAACGACGCCGCATTTGCGTTGTCGGCCCCGCTCATGGCCAGCTAAACAGCGTAAAACTAGCGTTCCATCGATTAAAAATGTTGTACGGAAATACCGTGTGGGCACCGGGCCGCTTTAGGGCTCGCGTCAAAATTAATTCACGTTTTGGGCGCTGAGGCGCTCGCTTGGCAAAGCTACCGCGTCCTCGATTGCCGTTCCCGACGCAATTCTACCTCCAGCGTCCCTGCAGTCGTGCTCTCGCTCCTTACCTACGTCCATGTAGGCAAAGCTACCGCGTCCTGCTCTCGCTCCTTACCTACGTCCATGTAGGCAACGCAGCCAGGCGAGATGGATCGACGTCCAAAATGTGAATTAATTTTGACGCGAGGCCTTAGTGCGCTATTTGGTTGGGCGAGAGGTGTTGCGTAGCGGTTCAGGTGGATATATTGCCACGTTGCGCTTTGGATTTATACGGATTCAAAGAGCAGTAGGGTTGAAGATATCGGTACCACTTCGCCTGTCCAGAAAACGTAGTCGAGTTCGCTGTACGGTTGCGTAGCGATGACCCTGGCAAGCTAAAACGAAAGAGTTACTGGCGATTTGCGGCCAAGTATAAGGGCATCCTCCGCGTGTACCGGTGCAAGCTATTGTTCTTGAACCAGAGAGTTCAAGTTTGGGAACGCGTTTGACGTATCAGGCTTTCCGGCGTACGGACATGCACAACAACATCAGAAAACTCGTTCCCGGGAAGTCAATTTAGGCTCAAGAATCTCCCAGCCCGCTATCGTATACCGCAGAGGATGCGAACTACGATTTTAACGCAAAATCCAATCGCGCGTCACTTAAAAAGTTACAGGGAAGGGTCGAGTAAAATCGATTTCGGCAATTTTGTGGTTTCACAAATGAGTTTATTCGGCACAAAGAAACGCCGGACAAAAATTCGTCGGGAACGAATTTTCGCGATAGCCCCGAAGGGGTGAGGCGCACAACCGCAGGGACGACGCACACGGATGTGCTAGTGTCGCGGGAGGGCACGAGTGCATGGATGCACGAGTTAGAGCAACGCAGGGAGCGGTTGCCGAGGAGCCCGGAGCGACCGCAGGAGTTAGAGCAACGCATGGACGCCTACACGGACGTAGGCGATAGAGTAATGCAGGAGCGATTACCGAGCAGTTGCCGAGGGTCGCGCCGAACAATATTAGGGATTTTCACGTTTTCATAACGCCGCCGGGATGAGGGGTCGGCGTAAATCTCGGGTAAATCTGTTCCCGATGGGTGTAATGACCGATTCGCTACAACTCCAGTTGTCGGCCCCCATGAAGCGCCTCTTCAACTTTGTCTTGTAGGATTCTAATTCGAGAACCAAATTGTTCCGTGCTCGTGTTATCGCTACCGTTTTTGGTCTCAAGCATTTCGTGGACGATGTTCAGAGCAGTCATTACGGCTATCCTATCAACGCCAACTAAGCGGCCGCTATCGCGGACTTGTTTCATTTTGTCGTTCAGGTAAACGGCTGCTTTTATCAGCGCGTCTTGCTCATCTTCAGGGCATGCGATCCGATATTCTTTTTCGAGAATATGGACGGTCACCGGTACGGTGTTTTTCTTGTTCACGAACTCTGCTCCATAGTCTTAAGGCGCAAAATCATCGTTTCAACGCGATTTCGCGCTAATTCGTTCTTTTCTAACAACTTTGCTCGCTCCGTAAGAAGGCCCGCTTGCTTATTTCGCAAGGTGTTATTCTCTTCTTGTAGACGTTTGCACACCTGAATCAGTTCGTCAATTTGATACTCTAATTTTCGTAAATCGTGTTCGCCTGCTTGCATTTAATCCTCCCCCTTGGGGCTGCCTTTAAAAATTTTTCACATTTATTGTCGCCAATCCATCTCGCCCAACTTTGTTGCGAAAAGTTGAAAGATTCCGAATATTGTTCGGCTCATCCCTCGGCAACTGCTCGGTAATCGCTCCTGCAGTACTCTATCGCCTGCGTCCGTATAGGCGTCCATACGTTGCTCTAACTCCTGCAGTCGTGCGTCTCACCTCCCTCCCTGGAGGCTGGGGCAAAAAAACGCTCCCGGCGGTTGTTTTCTACGTTTTCGCGCCGTGCTGGGCGAGCGCATTGGCGCCCATAAATGTAAAATAATTTTGGCGCCAGCCCTTGGTATTTTCACAAACTATAGAGGCGTGGCGGCGTAGCGTCAATAACTTGTCCTGCCTGCGCGTCCGGTGCTCTAAATCACCTCGTACGCTCCTAAATTAAAGCGTAAAAACAGATCTCAGGACCGGAGAGCCATGTTCGGGGTCTACGGCGCGGCCACAAGCGCCGTGCCAACGGCACTGCCCGAAAACTGTCAGTTTTTCACGGTTTAGATGACGCTGCAATACGATATACTATATAAATTAAAGAATAATGGACGGTTTTTTTGCGAGAACGTTCTTTTTTCGGAGTCTTAACTTAAAAGACGACTCGTTTCGCTTTACCGATTCTGGGGATTTATTGTTCAATGAGTCAACCGTTGCCGCCCTTTGATGATGTGAGCTGGGAACTCGCCGACAGGGATGTTAACCTGCACCCTTCCGAATGTCACGGATCGATCTGTGGCTATGTATGTGGCATTTCATCCGCCGACTATACTGATTGGATGACCCAGGTCTTGCTCGAGATAGATAAGCGGGACGCACTGGAAGAACCGGTGAACCTTGACTTGGATCAAAAAAGTTACGACTTACCTGGCCTTATGACAGTGTTTAGAGTGACGGCAGCGCAGCTTAGCGATCCAGGTTTTGAATTTTCGTTGCTGTTACCGAGCGACGAGGTGGGATTAGAAGAGCGAACTGAAGCCCTCGCCGCCTGGTGTCAAGGATTTTTATTCGGTTTAACCGCATGCGGTATTAGAAAGTTTGAATCACTCTCCGAGGATGTAAATGAGGTCATAAGGGACATTGTTGAAATTTCAAAAGCCGGCTTGAACGAGGGAGTAACCGAAGAGGACGAAGCAGCTTTCGAGGAAGTGGTAGAGTATGTACGCATGGGTGTATTACTCATCTGGACAGAGATACGCCAGCGCGGTGTGAAAGATGTGATCGTAGTGCATTGAGCCGTAAGCGCAACGAGTACTTTCTATTTGGAGTCGGTTATTCGAGGTAGAGTGTTGGTGTTTTTATGTGAATACGGCGTGTTGAGTGAAAAAACTAGCTCGCATTCCTTGCTGGTACCGGCGATGGCGGCTCTCAGCTCCTCGGTAATTGCTTCTGCGTGACGCTAACTCCTGCGGTCACTACGGGCTCCTGCCCTCTCGTGACACTCGCACGTCCATGTGCGTCGGTCACTACGGGCTCCTGCCCTCTCGTGACACTCGCACGTCCATGTGCGTCGTCCGGGGGGGTGTGCTTTCGCTCGCATTAGTACGTCCATGTAGGTCATCGTGCAGGGATTTAGAAGCGACATCCTTGTATTTTGCCCTAATGGGCCGCAAACCGTTCACAAACGTGTACGGAACAATTTTGAACATCCTGCTTTGCGGGATGGCCCGAAGGGTGAGCCGCAAGTTTTTTAACAGATTTTGAGATGAGTCTATGAGGTGAAGGGTAAGCGTAAATCGTATCCGCGCAACAGCGCGTTTTAACGGTGCTCGGTTCCACGCTTCGGATGAGTTCTTGTGGTGGTCCCGTAGCCTCGGCGCCTTCTGCTTATTGCATGTCTCGTCGTTAGGGTCGTTACACAATATAGAGAGTATATTCGCTAATGGGGGTAACATGAACGCGTTCTCGCGCCGCCGAGCACGTTTTATGCGTGCTATAGGTCCTGACAGCATAGCGATCATTCCTACAGCGCCTGTTTCATTTCGCAATCGAGATGTGGATTATCCGTTTCGCCCGGATAGCGATTTCTTTTATTTGACTGAATTTCCGGAGCCTGAGGCAGTGGCTGTTATCACGACACCTACCGGGCGTCGTCGCGGCGTGTTCATACTTTTTTGCCGAGATCGCGATGCCGAGAAGGAGACGTGGGAGGGGCGACGCGTGGGGCAGCAAGGCGCGGTTTCCCTTTTCGGCGCGGATGAAGCGTATTCTATCACTCAGATGGACGAGATGGTTCCGGAGTTAATGGAAAACAAGGCGCGGGTGTTTTATGGTATCGGTAAGGACCCTGGTGGAGATCGCCAATTGATGGATTGGCGTAACCGTGTTTCTGAGAAGGCGCGAGCTGGGATTCATGCCCCCACAGAAATAATCGCAATAGAAAAAATACTTCATGAAATGCGGCTTCGCAAAGACCGTTCTGAGATTGCCATCATGCGACGAGCGGCAAAAATATCTGCGCATGCGCATCGCCGCGCCATGTCCGTATGCCGTCCTGGCATGACGGAGTATCAGATTGAGGCGGAGTTGCTCCACGAATTTAAACATAATGGGAGCCACGCCCCGGCTTATAGCTCGATCGTAGGCGGAGGCGAGAATGGTTGCATACTCCACTATACAGAGAACGGTGCAGAATTAAATAGTGGGGATCTGTTGCTCATTGATGCGGGTGCCGAGTTGGATTGTTACGCGTCGGACATTACCCGCACCTTTCCGGTAAACGGGTCTTTTAGCGCGCCCCAACGTGCGGTTTACGAAGTCGTTCTCGCGGCTCAGGAGGCGGCGATAAAAAAAGTACGGCCAGGTAATCGCTGGAATGAGCCACACGACGCGGCCGTGCGCAGTTTAACCAAGGGTCTGATTAAGCTGGGAATCTTGAAGGGTTCGTTGGCGACATCAATAAAAAAGCAGGCCTATCGCCGCTTCTATATGCACCGGACTGGACACTGGCTGGGCATGGATGTTCATGACGTCGGTGAGTATCGGGTCGACGGTAAGTGGCGGCGCTTGGAACCTGGCATGGTGCTAACCGTCGAGCCTGGATTGTACATTCCAGCCGGCAGCAAGGGTGTGGCCAAGAAGTGGTGGAATATTGGGATACGTATCGAAGATGACGTATTGGTGACCCCGCAAGGATGTGAAGTATTATCGATCGACGCGCCGAAGAGCGTTGCAGCGATCGAGTCGTTGATGGCAAAACCAACTACGGCTCATCCGTAATGGTAAGGGTAGAGGTAAGCATGTCGGGAAAGAGTGGTCTAGATTACGACATCTTAGTTGTTGGGGGGGGTATGGTTGGCGCCAGTTTTGCCTGTGCTCTACGTAACACGGCCCTTAAAATAGGGATCATTGAAGCATACCCTTTCGGTTCTCTAAAACAGCCCAGCTACGACGACCGGTCCATAGCGCTTGCTTACGGCTCGCGTCGTATCTTTGAGGGAATGGGCCTGTGGGAGGCACTCCAAGACCATGTCACACCTATCGATAAGATACACGTATCGAATCGCGGTTATTTTGGTGTTACGCGTTTGGATTGCCGCGAAAACCGTGTGGAAGCGTTGGGCTATGTTGTTGAGAATCGTGTTCTCGGAAGTGTTCTTGCAGATTCGCTAATGCGCTCCTCTAATATTGACCTTATTACGCCAGCCAAGGTCGTGGGGCTGAACGTCGAGGCAAGTCAAACGACGATTTCCATCGCGCGGGATGCGGAAAGGTTTTCTCTTACCGCCCCTATTGTTGTGGCTGCCGACGGTGACAGGTCTGTCGTGCGAGATCTGCTCGGTATTGAGAGAGAGCGGCAAGATTATAATCAAGTCGCGATTGTCGCTAACGTCTCCCCTGAATATAATCACAATAACGTCGCTTACGAACGGTTTACCGACAGCGGGCCGTTAGCGTTACTGCCATTAAGCGAGAATCGTTGTTCATTGGTTTGGACCGTTGCGCCTAAGTCAGTGGAGGCGTTGTTGGCGCTTAACGAGGACGCTTTTTTGAGCCAACTTCAGAGATGTTTTGGCTTCCGGCTTGGCCGGTTTCGACGGGCGGGTAAACGAGGCGCCTATCCGCTGGCGTTGGTTCGCGTCCCCGAACAGGTTCGGAACCGCGTTGCATTAATTGGCAACGCCGCTCACACATTACATCCCGTCGCAGGCCAAGGTTTTAATTTAGGTATTCGAGATGTTGCGGCGTTGGCGCAAGTTGTCAGTGAGGCCAGCGTCGCGAAGCGAGATATCGGTTCTATCGACGTGTTGCGAGACTACGCGCGTTGGCGAGATCAGGATCACAAAAGTGTAATAACGTTCACCGATACACTGGCACGCGTGTTTACCAACCGTTTGCCGCCTATCGTATTGGGGCGGAATTTGGCTTTAGTGTCCCTCGATGTGATGCCGGCGCTAAAGCGAACGCTTAGTAGGCGGACAATGGGGATGGCCGGTAAGTTACCGCGCTTGGCGAGAGGTTTGCCCTTGTAGGAAGGGTGGGGGATAGGTGATCGTCGTTCGCGAGCGGCAGAATGTATGGAGAAACGGAAAAAAGCGATGAGTAATGATACATACCATGTGGTGATCGCGGGGGCGGGGATGGTCGGTGCAACACTTGCGTGCGCGCTTGGCAATAGTGATTTACGCGTTGCCGTGTTGGAGGTTATGCCACCAGAAATGTCGTGGCCGAACAACAGCGTCGATATGCGTGTATCGGCCGTTTCGCACGCTTCTGAACAAATCTTTCGTGCTGTGAACGCTTGGCAGGGGATGGTCGATCGTCGCGTGAGCGCGTACTCGGAAATGCATGTGTGGGACAGCACCGGGAACGGCGTGATCCATTTCGATAGTGCCGATATCGGCGAGCCAAATATGGGTCATATTATCGAAAATCGAGTTGTACGCGCTGCGCTTTTAGAAAGAATGGAAGCATTTGACAACATCGAGCTCCTTTGCCCAGCTTCTATTTCAAAATATGACGTAGACGATCGGTCGGTGATTATGGAGTTGGCGGATGGGCGGCGCATTAGCGCGGCGTTATTGGTGGGGGCCGATGGGGGGCGATCGAAGGTGCGTGCGCTGGCGCATATCAACACGACCGGTTGGTCGTATGACCAGATGGGCGTGGTGACAACCGCTGCGACAGAACTGCCCCATGGGAGAACTGCGTGGCAAAGGTTTCTGCCAAGTGGTCCGCTCGCTTTTCTACCGCTTGCCGACGGGCGTTGTTCAGTCGTTTGGTCAACAACGACCGATCACGCGCGTGCTCTGCTGGCCATGAACGATAATGAATTTAGTTTGCGACTTGCCGAAGCATTTGCGGGCAAACTGGGTCGTGTAGTGGGCGTCTCGCCTCGCGCCGCGTTTCCGTTACGGCTCCAGCATGCCGAGCGATACGTGCAGTCACGCGTAGCCTTGGTAGGTGATGCGGCGCATGCGATTCACCCTTTGGCTGGTCAAGGTGCCAACCTGGGTGTCTTGGATTCGGCTACCCTCGCAGAAGTCGTTCGTGATGCAGCGGATCTCGGTAAGGACATCGGTTCGTTGCAGGTGCTGCGGCGATATGAACGATGGCGTAAGGGGAATAACTTGCTCATGATGTATACCATGGATGGGTTTAAGCGTTTTTTTGGCAACACAATCGGAGTGATGCGCCGAACGCGAAATTTTGGGCTGAACCTGTCGGACCGGGTTACACCCGTAAAACATGCCTTTATGCGGCACGCCATGGGATTAGACGGAGACCTTCCTAAACTTGCGCAAGGTACTGCTCTATAAGGAGAGTTTAGCGGCAGACATAGCAATTTTCCTCTAATTATTAATAATATGTATTCCCTGTCCTGCTTCCTCAATGGGGCCACGAAACTCCTGTAACTACCTTATTCGGCTTACAGACTATTGCGTCTTGTAATGATAATGATTATCATTACAGCTGAAAAATAGAGTCTAGCCTAATACAATTCAGGAGAAGAAAATGACGTTTTTAAAGCGGTTCAGTTATCTCGCGAGCGGCATTGTCGCGATAGTGGCGTGCAGTGTTGCAGGTGTACAAGCCAGCGACGACGAGCTAATTGTTTATTCGGGGCGGAGCGACAAGTTTGTCCGGCCCGTGGTTGAAGCGTTTACCGAAAAGACCGGTGTAAAAGTTGTGCTGCATACGGCGGAATCGACGGCATTACTGAATAAGCTACGCCTCGAAGGAGGAAGAACCCCCGCGGATCTCTTTCTAAGCAACGATGCAGGTAACTTACAGCTGGGCAGTGATGCAAAGTTATTCCGCGCCGTTTCGAAAGATATAGCTTCAGCGATTCCGTCGCAATATCGAGCCGCGGACAATACATGGATCGGCCTATCGGCGCGCGCCCGAGTATTGGTCATTAATACTAACAACGTAGAGAAGGGTGAACTGCAGTCTGTTTTCGATCTGGCCGATCCGAAATGGCTTGGCAGGCTAGGTATAACTAACGCAACCAACGAAAGCTTTATCGCCGGTGTTACCGTATATCTGGAAGCAACCGATCGCGGTCAAACCAAAGCATGGTTGGAAGGATTGAAAGCCAATATTAACGGTGGCGTATTCAGCAAGCACAGCCACATTGTAAATGCCGTCGCGCGAGGGAAGAAAGACGCGGGACTAGTCAACCATTACTACATCTATCGCCATTTGGCTGAAAACCCGAACGCCCCTATCGCCATCGTCTTACCGGATCAGGGCGAGAATGACTTTGGCATTGCTTGGAACGTCGCGGGGATTGCGGTAACCAAGCATAGTAAGAAATTGGAACTGGCCGAGCAGTTAATCGCGTTTCTGGTCTCCGAAGAAGGCCAGAAAATGTTTGCCGAAGCCAATCGAGAATATCCCACCCGGGAAGGGGTTCCTGCGGCCGATATGGTTCCGCCAGCGGGAAGCTATAAAGTTGCCGGTGTTCCGATGAGTGCGTTGGGTGCGAAACGCAATACCACCATCGATCTACTCGAAGAAGTTGGGATGCCTTGACCGTCAAGTCTAGCGCAAGATTGACGCACTTGGCCTTCCGTAATATAGGCCAGTTGGGTTGGATTGCGGGGATGGTCGTTTTGGTGGCGGCCATCCCCTTGTTGTTTGTTGTTTATAGCAGCTTTGAGCTATCGCAGGCCCAATGGATTGGGTTGTGGAGCAGTCGTTTACCCGGCCTATTATGGAATACGTTGTCGCTAGCGATCCTTGTGGCCATCGGCTGTTTCGTGTTGGGCGTCTCAACAGCCTGGCTCATAACGCGCCGCGATTTTGTAGGTAAGCGCCTCGCGGTATGGCTGCTTGTTCTGCCGCTGACTATCCCCACCTATGTGTTTGCGCACATCTATACGGTAATGTTAGACGACGAGGGCTGGTTAGGCAGCGTCTGGCTCGCTGTGTTCGGTTCTTCCGTTCCGATGCCTGATTTATACAACGTATTCGGGGTCGCGTTAATACTTTCATTGGCGGGTTTTTCCTACGTATTCTTGCTTGTTCGCGCCGCACTAATGCGATCGAATGTGGTGTTCGAGGAAGCCGCTCGTATTCACGGCGCAACGCCGTTGCAAGTCTTTGCGCGGATTAGCTTGCCGTTACTGAGGCCCGCCATTGCCGCCGGCTTGGCGGTGGTGATGTTACATGTATTGTCGGATTTTGGTGCTGTCAGTATGTTGCGGTATCAAACTTTCACGCTCAGTATCTACTTGCAGATGAGTGGCCGTTTTGATTTCCAGGCGGCGGCGGGGTTAAGTTTAGTCCTCGTTTCGCTCAGTTTGACCTTTTTGGTCCTGGAACGGTTCTTTCGGAGTCGCCAGCGTTATTATTCGAGCGGGCAATCTCGAGCGGTTAGACCTAAACACGCGACCCGTGGCGAGCAGCTGTTGATTTGGGGATGGCTGGGCCTGGTGGCGCTGTTCGCATTTGGTTTGCCCGTGGCGTGGATGTTGGTATGGACGTGGCACGCGTGGATAGAGCAACACATTACCCGTGAGTTCTGGGGTTATGTATTTAATTCAGGGTTCGTTAGTTTTAGCGCGGCGACTATCGCCGTTGTGTTGGCGTTTCCAATCGGACTTTATCACGCTCGCCGGCCTACGCTGTCCAGCAATACGTTTTTGCATCTCTCAAATGTTGGTTTTGTCCTCCCAGGCCCCGTCGTCGCGTTAGGGGTTATCACATTCGTACTCGCGACCATGCCCGTACTATACGGAGGATTTATTGCGCTCGTAATGGCGGTGGTGGTTCGATTCTTGCCGCTCGCGGTTCAATCTCAGGAGGCTTCGATGCAACAGTTAACGCCCTCCGTCGAACAGGCCGGGCGCATTTTGGGGGCCGGTCCACTGGAGAATCTCTGGAGGGTGACGTTGCCCATGATCCGCGGTGGGCTTATTAGCGCCTGGGTCTTGGTTTTCATCGATGTGCTAAAAGAGTTGCCCGCGACGTTGTTACTTAGACCCATAGGATTCGATACATTGCCTGTTAGGATTTGGATTGAAGCCAGTGAAGAAATGCTAGAGCTGGCTGCGCCGGCGGCGCTGATGCTCGTTGTGGGGACATTCCCCGCTATTTGGGTGATGATGCGAGGTGAGATGGCGAAACGCCAAGTAGAATAGATTAACCGCATAGAAGAGTATTTACCGATGGTAAGGGACGCGGAAATGAATAATTTTCCAAAGATTGGCCGGATTTTGGCTCAGATTCAAGGCGCGCATAATCGTTTTATGTAACTCTTGCCGCAACACAGAAGCTGGGCCAAAAGACAAGCAAGATTGGATGATTATTTGTTTCCGCGGCCCTAACAGCGCAAATCTGCCCTACGTTTCTCACCAGGACACGCGACGCCGCTACGGCTTGGTGAGAAATGCGGGCTAGCGTTACGCAACCATTTGACGGGCCATGGTCTCGAGGCTTTCGCGATTTTCTAAAACGCGACTCATCACATTCAGTGCGTGCACCTCGTCAATGCCTAATGCGTCCAATATAGGAAGTGGCAGGTCGTTGTTTTCGGCGTCGCCGATACCGTAGCTGTTCAACAGACGGTCAGCGATAAACACCAACTGGCTGTAGACCGCATGGGGGCCGTTAAAGGCTTCGTTATGATGTTCGCGAATCGAGATGACGATTTCTTCCGGCATATGCCAAGCGTGCATCAACCAAGACCCCAGCTCACCGTGATGCATACCAAGGTGCTCTTGCTCAAGTGATAAAACAGACCTGTCGGGATTTTTCGCTACCGCGCTGTTCAAGCGCAGAAACTCTTCTCTGAACAAATGGCCTAGAATGAGGTGGCCGAAATTGTGCAGCAACCCGACGAGATAGGCTAGCCCAGGACGCGGTCTTATTGCCTTATCGGGAAGCGTCTTGCCGAGCTCTTGGACAATTGACGCACTGAATGTGGCGTGGCTCCAAAACGCATCGAGCCCAAGCGGTCCGCTTTTTGGTATCGTAAAGGGCTTGGCTACGGCGATACCCAAGGCCAAGTTCATGACCATATCGAAGCCCATTACGCGGGCAATGGCGGTATGCACCGAATCCACTTGTCCGCGGTAACCGAAAAACGGCGAATTGGCATAGCGCATCACCTGGGCGGCGAGGCTCGGATCTTGTGTGATGAGCTCGGCAAGCTCTGCGAGGTCCGCGTTTGGGTCGGCGTGGAGACTTAGAATCCGAGCTGCCATATCTGGCATAGGTGGCAGTTCAGTCAACTGCTCAAGTCGTTGCCGTAAAGTGAGTTCTTCTGGCGCCATGGCGGCGAGTTCCGCCGTCTGTGTTTCCGGTTCTTGCGCCAACCGCGGGTCGAGCGCTTGGGTGAAGTTAGTCACAAGCAGGGCGGTCGCCTGAAGCCCTAGGAAGTCCTTACGCGATAGTTTTATCAAACACGTGCTATCACCCGCTGTCATATAGACGTCGTTGGGTGTGGACAAGTTGGCATCGATGATAACGCGAATACCGTAAGCCTCTCCGACAGGGGGTAGGTAGCCTGGCTCGCAGTCGGTGAAAACGGATTTCAAATCAGTGGGTAATGCCGGCTCGACCGGGCGGCGTAAAGTGCGCGACAGCGCTTCGACGTTGGTGATATGCGAGACGGGTATGACCGCCATGATTAACCCCAAGGAATCACGCAAGATCACTGAGTGATAGACATCGCGAGGTAGGATATTCGATTTAAGCGCCGCCTCTAACGGTGATTTCGAGGTCGGTACGTTTATTTCATCGAATACGATATGTTTGTTTTCCAGGTACCGTTTAATGGTTTTTGCTATTGGCATATTTTTCCCCCAACCAAAACCGCCACGTAATCGGCACGTTCGCTATAAGCAGCGATAGCGCCGTGTAATGTTGGCTGTAATCACGATTTAACTTAAGTGGATTGGACATCCTTGATCGATAGGTGAATGCTCGCTCCGTGCTATTGCCTTGCGGTGTGAAAATAAAAGAATTGCCGCCCTTCGACAGAGTAATATTCGACAGCGCGGGCGATTACTTAAGGGCATAATCCCATTGTAGAACAGTGGGTCTGTGCAGCTTCGCGCCAAATAACGGCGCAGATCAAGGGATCTTTGTCTCCCAACTGGTTCTTAAGGGCTCGCGTCAAAATTAATTCACATTTTGGGCGTTGAGGCGCTCGCCTGGCAAAGCTACCGCGTCCTGCTCTCGCCCCTTACCTACGTCCATGTAGGCAAAGCTACCGCGTCCTGCTCTCGCCCCTTACCTACGTCCATGTAGGCAAA
>CALZJI010000380.1 GCA_945787615.1 uncultured Chromatiaceae bacterium
CTCGGCGATTGCGTGGCGCGTGCGCTTGTAAAAAGGCCATTTGGTCGGCCAAGATACGGCGATTGGCGAGTATTAAGTATTCGACGCGGCTGGGTGCATAAGGTAAGGCGAGAAGTGGCATCCGGGCGGCTTCCGGTGTCTGGCAGCCTTTGCGCTGGTTGCAGGGTTTACAAGCCGTTACGACATTTTTCCAGCTATCGCGTCCGCCAAAGGCAAGGGGTATGACGTGATCGCGGGTCAGCTCCGAGGTTAGAAAACGTTGGCCGCAGTAGAGGCAGGTATGACGATCGCGGCGAAAAAGCTCGCGATTGCTCAAAAGAGGGGTCATGTTGCGCGTAAAACGCGAACGAGCGCCTCTAATGGCGATTATTGAATTAAGCTCAAGTTCTGAGCGTCGCCGAGTTCTCTCGTTATAGCCGCCTCTAACAGAAAAGACGCTGTCGCCTGCTGTCCACGCGACTTGGTCGCGAACATAGAGGCACACCGCGTGTTGCCATGGCAACCAACTTACGGGTCTGCCGCCTACATCAAGCGAAAGAATAAGAGGCAAATGACTATTTTCCACCCACATCACACCGTGGCCCTCTAGACACAACACTCCCATACTACTCTTAATCTGCCATTCCGCCAAGGGGTTTTGTTTTCCCGATAGCGAATGAGTCACGGAAAGGTTATGCCGTTACGGATACCCAAGCAGCGTACGTGCCTGGTCCGCAAGAATAGCATGGCCTGCCTTCGTTGGGTGAACCCCGTCCCAGAAGAAGTAATTTTGTGCTTTCTGGCATTGAAATGGGGGAATACCGGGCATGATGCACGCGTCCTCCGCATTGGTTAAGCCAAAGCTTTCGGGGTTGTCTACGACGTTATTGAGGGCTTGAAAAATATCGAGCTGAATAATGTGAAGGTCGGGATCACTAAGTGTAATTTGCAAATTAGCTAATGCACCCTGTAGAAAAACATTAAATAATGCAGATACCTGGGTGGCGGCGGCGATTACCGAACCCGGTGGTAGCGACGAGGGCGGCAATGACAAACTGTTATCTAGGATCCGTAGTGCCGGCGTTTTTCCTAGATCCGTTCCGTTAACCACCAGAAACTTTCTCGCGCCGGCGAGTTGGTACAATTGGTTTATGCTAGCGGCGATGGCATTGATCGCATCCGTAAGGATCGCTTGGTCCTGAGTTAGGATCGTATCACGAATATCATTGCCGCCCACGGCAATGACGAAAAGGGTTTCGTCGAAGAAATCGCTGCTTCCGAACGAGCCCAGAAAGACGTTGACTTGCTCGGGTAAGTCGAATTGAGTTTCATTGGGATCTCTGTCCCGTGCTCTCGCTCCACCAACGGCGAAGTTCAACGCGTTGCGTATACGAAATGCTGGCCGCACATCGCGTGCGAGGCCTAGGGAGGTGGCTAATTGTTCGATCCAGGTTCTCCCATTGCTAAGCCGGCCGCCTCCCCTTTGGTACGGTCGATCGGGGATAAGAAAGTTAGCTTCACTCAAATCGTCGTACGGTGGCAGGGTAAGTTGCCCTGTTAAGGCGAAGCCATTGCCGGGATCAGACATGCTGTCTCCGAATACGACCATCCTGCGAAGGTCGACGTCTGCCGATACCCAAGTCGGCGTGAGACATCCAACGAGTAACAGAATGATAACCTTAGATCTGGTTCGTGGCGTCATCATAGTATCCTCCATGCGTTAGGTCGCGACCATTAGCAAGCGACACAAATGGCAGTTTAGGGCCGCGGAACATAATAATTATCCAAAGATTGCGCCGGATTTTTGCTCAGATTCAAGGCGCGGCAAGTGGCGCATATTGAAATA
>CALZJI010000381.1 GCA_945787615.1 uncultured Chromatiaceae bacterium
CGCCGGATTTTTGCTTAGATTCAAGGCGCGGCAAGTGGCGCATATTGAAATATGTAACACGTGCCGTAACGCAGAAGCTGAGTGAAAAGACAAGCAAGGTTGGATAATTATTTTTTTCCGCGGCCCTAAGGGCTGGCGCCAAAATTAATTTACATTTATGGGCGCCAAGGCGCTCGTCCAGCAACGCTTCCGCGTCCTCGGCAACTGCGTCCTGCGTTGCCCTACCACCTACATCCCTGTAGGCGTGCTCACGCTCCTTGCCTACGTCCATGTAGGTAATACAGCTGGGTGAGATTGATTGGTGACCAGAAACATGAATTGATTTTGAAAGCAGCCCGAAACAAATGCAGCGGAAATTCTCCGTATACTATTCCTAACATAGTGCGGGTTCATTCAAAAGTGTGGTCGGTTGAATCAAAACCGCTTATAAAGCATTGATTGCATCTTTTATTACGCTTTCAGGCCATTAACGACGCGTGCCCAACACGTCAATGAGGCATTGCGCGGCTCGTTCGTTGGTTTTGCCGGTTATAGTGCTTGCCAGATACGCCGACTAAAAGGTGTTGGAAGGTGCTCTAACCAATGCGCCTAAGACGAAAGGGTTATCTAAGCGCTGCTTTTTTCGCGCAGGTCAATTAAAATACCGACCCTTACTTCGCGAAGAGGCCATTGGCCCTTTTTTTTTAATTAACCCCAGGTTATGCGCGGTTTATGAGTGATTTTTTTGGATTTATGCTGGATCATTGGATTCTGTCCAGTGCATTCGTGGCCTTGACGATTGCATTGATCATGACCGAGTTTAAAGGGCGTCTGTTGGGATTTAAAGAAGTTAAGCCCGCCGATGCGGTGCGTTTGATTAACCAGGAGGAAGCGGTGGTTATTGATGTGCGCGACGAGAACGACTACAAACACGGGCACATCATCAACGCGTTGCATATTCCGGTTGGGCGCATGGAAGCGCGGTTGGGTGAGCTTGAGCCGTTTCGCGATAGGCCGATTATTGTAGCTTGTCGAACGGGTCAGACTTCGGCGCGAGCAGGTGTAGCGCTTAACAAACAAGGTTTCAAGACGATTTATAAGTTAGCGGGTGGCATGATGGCGTGGCAAAGCGCCAATCTGCCCGTTACCAAACGATAAGACTGCGCGGTATCCAGGTCGTTATGCCGAAGGTTGTAATGTATTCGACGCGGTTTTGTCCCTATTGTGTCCGAGCGCGTAGGTTATTGGACGACAAAGGGGTGGAATACAAAGAAATTGCCGTAGACTGCGAGCCTAATTTGCGTAAGGAAATGCAGCGAAGATCTGGTCGCACCAGTGTTCCCCAGGTGTTCATCGATGAAAACCATGTCGGCGGATTTGTCGATCTGTGGGCGTTGGAACAGGCCGGGGAACTTGACGATATACTCGGTCTCGCCGATCCCGGTATCGTTTCCGCGAACGATTGACGCATAGTGTTTGTCCGCGCCGTAGCATCGGTAACCGCGTGTCCGCGTAGCGGAACGCGATGCGCGTCAGGTGCGGGTGTTGTAATGAGGCTGTCTTCAGAAAGCCCGCGCATCGTTTCAAGGCAAGCTTTTCCTTGCAGATAGGGCGGGCTAGTAATCGATCGAGTGCGCCTCCAGTTTTTGAGGTGTACGTTGTTCCACTCACTTTATTGTATGTATGTTAATCCTAGGAGGAGAATATTATGGCGGAAGCCTCAACAAACGAGGAACAGGGACAGGAAGCGCAGCGGCAATTCCAAATTCAGAAGATTTATCTAAAAGACGTTTCCGTCGAAACACCTAATTCACCGCAGATCTTTCAAGGCGAGTGGAAGCCTGACGTTAACGTTCAATTAGGAAACGCGGCGAAGACGATTGGGGAGAACGTTCACGAAGTGGTGACCACGGTCACGGTAACTGTAAAGTTGGACGACAAAACCGCTTATTTGATAGAGGTCCACCAGGCCGGTATTTTTACGATTGCCGGGTTGAGTCAACAAGAATTGGGGCACATGGTCGGCAGTTATTGCCCGACAATCCTATTTCCGTATGCTCGTGAAGCGATTTCTGACCTCGTGGTGAAGGCAGGATTTCCTCAGCTTTTACTTGCTCCTGTGAACTTTGATGCAATTTATGCACAACATCAACAGCAAGCTCAAGCACAGGCGAAGGGCGAGGCGCAAAAAGAGCCGACAGACGTTCACTAATGTAATCCCTTGGTCGAAGAATACAAACGAATGGCGTCAACTAAAACAACGTGTTTTGCGGTACTTGGGGCGGGATCGTGGGGGACGGCATTAGCCATCCTCCTAGCCCGCAATGGGCACCCAACGTGGTTATGGGGCCACAATGCTCGGCATATTGAACGGTTGTTAGCGAATCGCTGTAATCGTCGATACCTGCCTGATGTGGTGTTCCCCGAGGTGTTGCGCCCGACGAGCACGTTGCGCGAAGCCGTGTCTGACGTAAACGATGTGTTGGTAGTGGTACCCAGTCATGGGTTTAGGGAAGTATTGGAGAAACTACAGCCCTTCCGTCGCGAGGACACGCGTATTGCGTGGGCGTCGAAAGGCTTTGAGAGCGGAACCGGCGAGTTGTTCCACGAAGTTGTCATAGACGTATTCGGCGAGAATTTGACATACGCGGTTGTATCGGGGCCGACCTTCGCCAAAGAGGTAGCGGCCAGCTTGCCGACCGCGGTAACGGTGGCTTCTGATAACATTGAATTTGCGACGTACCTAGCGGCATGTTTTCATAATGAAAATTTCCGCGTTTACACCAGCGAGGACGTCGTGGGTGTCGAGGTAGGTGGGGCGATAAAAAATGTTTTTGCCATAGCGGCGGGTATCTCCGACGGGCTGGGATTTGGCGCAAACGCGCGTGCTGCGCTTATTACTCGGGGCGTCGCAGAGATGACGCGACTGGGTGTCGCCCTGGGTGGGCAGCGTGAAACGTTTATGGGGCTCGCAGGGGTTGGAGACTTGTTAATGACCTGTACCGATGATCAGTCTCGAAACCGGCGGTTTGGCCTTGCCTTAGGTCGCGGCCAATCGGTTAAAGACGCCCTTGCCGGTATTGACCAGGTTGTTGAGGGATTGCAGACAGCGCGCGAAGTCTATGCGCGGGCAAGGGCCATGGCCATCGATATGCCGATTGTTGAGCAAGTATACAAAGTGCTCTATGAGGATTGTGCTCCTCGGGTTGCGGTTCACCATTTATTGCAACGTGAACAAAAACCGGAGACGATTTAGTTCGTAGCGCACATTTCTCGCCATTACCGGCGATGATAGCTTTCGGCTCCTCGGTAGTTGCTTCTCGACGCTATCTCGGCACCCTCTCATGGAGTGGAGATCAAGGGGGACTGTCCGATTCTTGTGAGCGGTGAGGGTTAGCGCGAAAGACGTGCCTATGAAAGCAATGATTCTTGCAGCGGGGCGCGGCGAGCGCATGCGGCCATTGACCGACCATACCCCCAAACCGCTATTGCAGGTGGCGGGTCGACCGCTTATCGAATACCACATCACGAGTTTGGTTGCCGCTGGGATCACCGACATTGTTATAAATCACGCGCACTTAGGTGAAATTATAGAGCGTGTTTTGGGTGATGGCTCTCAACTTGACGCTAATATAATTTATTCTCCCGAATCGCCCGCCTTGGAGACCGGAGGTGGAATCTTTAATGCATTACCATTATTGGGCGACAGGCCGTTCTTGGTTGTAAATGGCGACGTATGGACGGATTACCCTTTTCGTCGGTTGATCAAACCAATAGGTTCTCTGGCACATCTGGTCTTGGTGGCTAATCCGCCGCACCATCTTGATGGCGATTTTGCATTGGAAGACGGTTACGTTTGCGACAGCGCGGATTCTCGTTTAACGTTTAGCGGCCTTGGCGTGTACAGTCCCGAGTTGTTTATACGCTGTGCGCATGGGGCGTTTCCGTTAGCGCCGCTACTGCGCGAGGCGATGCGAGCGAACCAAGTAACGGGGGAATACTACGGCGGGGCCTGGCTGGACGTAGGGACGCCAGAGCGCTTGACTGAGTTGGATAAGATGTTGCGAGGGATTTGACCGAAACGTAGGAGTTATAGGGCGGGAAACGCCCTTGCGTTTCCCGCAAATCTTTTGACAGTTATTCAGTAACGCCCGTTGGGCTGCCCGTTCGACGCAGGATCGCGTAAAGTCGATCTTTTAGCTGTAATCGCCATTTCTTTAACTGCTCCATGTAGTTGTCGGCCACCGGCTGCATTTGCTGTTCAAAGCCGTAAATCTTTTTGTCCGTATCGTGATACTGATTCAGCAAGCGCGCAAATTCGTCATCATTTTTTTTTAAGTAATTGATGGTTCCACGAAATTCAGGGAACTCCTGCGCAAGGTGATGGCGCACTCCGTACATAGTGACCTCCTATCTAGGTTGCCAGATATTTGAAAGAGACGTATTGAGAGTTTACCGAGTTTCTCTTAAAGCTTACTCAAGCCCTTGTTTTTCATCATCGATTGTTGTTCAGTCGAATTAAAGTCTGGCATGGCGCTTGTGCCTCGTCAACCAATAAAACCGCTTAGCTGTTATGGGTAATCAGGGCGTGAACAAGAGTGTACGGCAACGGGTCATAGCCCAATACGCCCTGCTTGAGCGTAGAAACGCGAATAAATTGGTGATGTTTGCGACGCGTTGTTCTGACGTGACGGTGTCATGTTCATTGCTGCCGGTCTGGCCACTTTTCAGCCAAAACTCGGTTGATCGCTTCAATACGCCGTTGCGCCAGTTCTTTCCCGAGACTTGCTCCTGAGAAGCCTTTATCCATAAGTGATTGGGCGTCGGTCTGTCGTGCTGCTTCATAGGCATCACGAAACATCTGCGCCTGTGGATAGGGGCGCTGCTCGCAACCTAGGCGGCCTTGAGAATCCGCTTGGCAGGCAAGCAGGAACGGTTCCAACGTCTCGGGGCGACGCAATGCATCCAGTGCCTTTAGGACCTTTAAGTAAGTACCACCTCTCAATTCGGCAGCACGGTGGCAATGGCTATGGTAGCGAGCGACTAAGGTGGCGAGTTTGCGGTAGGCGTTGGGCACGCGTAAGCGTTCGCACAGCGCATTGATTAATTCGACGCTACGTTCTTCGTGGTCAACGTGACGAGGCCATTCGTGTTGGGGTGTGGTGCCTTTACCTAGGTCGTGGACGAGGGCGGCGAAGCTAACTCCGGTATCGCTAGAAAGCGCGGCCGCGCGGTCTAACACCAACATTGTATGGACGCCGGTGTCCACCTCCGGGTGGTGTTCGCGGCGCTGAGGTACGCCAAACAAGCGATCAACTTCCGGGAAAATACGCGCCAACGCGCCGCATTGGCGTAATACATCGAAAAAGTGGGACGGTTTCCGCTCGCTTAGCGCACGGACCAGTTCTGCCCAAATACGTTCTGGAACCAACGCATCCACCTCGCCCGATTGTACCATGTCGTGCATAACCACCATGGTTTCTTCGGCGACCTGAAAGCCTAACGGTCTCAGACGGGCCGCAAACCTGGCGACCCTTAAGATTCGCACAGGGTCCTCCGCAAACGCCGGCGAAACGTGGCGAAGACATTTATTCTCGATGTCGGACAAACCACCGAACGGATCGACAAGGTGCCCGCTCGGGGTCTCCGCCATGGCATTAATGGTTAAATCGCGGCGCCTAAGGTCATCCTCTAAGGTGACATCCGCCGTCGCATGAACACTAAAGCCCCGGTAACCGGGTGCAGTTTTTCTCTCGGTTCGGGCGAGGGCGTATTCTTCGTGGGTCTCAGGATGAAGAAAAACCGGGAAGTCCTTACCCACTTGTTTGAAGCCCAGCTGGCGCATTTGTTCCGGAGTCGCCCCCACCACGACCCAGTCACTGTCCTGGTGGGGAAGCCCCAGTAGCCGATCGCGAACAACGCCGCCTACCTTATAAATCTTCAATGCGCGTCACCGGACGCCCGTCGGGTGGCTGATCTGCATTTTCCACCGGGATCGTACATAAGTTGGTGTGCGAGGATCTAGCCCGCATTTTTCGCAGTGCCCACGTGATTTCGCTTGCTTTTTTCCTGATGCAGGAGGCCATCCCCTACGCGCGTGCAACGCCGGTCCTATTCTGTCCTCGAAAGCATTGTCCACGATGAATCTTGCGCGATCATCGCTCGTCCTGGTGAGAAATGGGGGCTAGGCTTCCTCTCGTCGAGCGTGATAGCGGTGAGCATCGTAGGAGGCCTTCTGGCTTCGGCCTCCTACGTAGAGGGGGACGACGGCCTCTATCGGTGTCGGGTTTTCCCCTAGCAATGGCGATGGCTCGGCGCATACGCTGTCCATTTTGGTGGATAAATAGTTGTCGCGCGTAAACGGTTTGCCAGGCATACGGCCCATTATGGCCGCCATGATCCTCGACGGTCCATCGCCTAACCCGAGAATAGTGCGTTTTGTACCAATGAGTTTATCTGTGAATTCAACAATCTGCTGAAAAGTGTAGGTGCGTGGGCCGCATAAGTCATAACGTTGACCAATAGTGCTTCGGTCTTGATGCGCCGTGATAAACGCCTGAGTTATGTCGTCCACATAGACCGGAGCGAATTTTGCCTCGGCGCACACGACTGGAAAGAAAATCGGCGAGCGGCGCAACAACGTCGCGAACATGTTAAAAAAATGGTCGCCAGGGCCGAAGATAATGGATGGGCGGAAGCTGGTGACTTCCAAACCGTTCTCGCTGCCTTGGTGAGCAATATTTTCACCCTCTCCTTTCGTACGTAAGTACTGGCTGGTTCCGCGTTGGGGGTCAGCATTGATGGCGCTCATGTGGAGCAGGCGTTTCACTCCCTTGTCGAGGCAGGCTTTTACAATGCTACGCGGCAGGTCGACGTGGGTACGTTGAAAATCGCCACGACGAGATTCGTTGAGGATAGCTACCAAATTAACGACCGCATCGCAGCCATCGAAAATTTCGCGCAAGAACGCGGTGTCGTGAACGCTGCCTTCGATCACATCAACTGTCGGCATGACTAACACGTCGCGGTGCCGTTCCCGGCGTCGCGACGGGATGCGTACGATGTATCCCTGACGCGTAAGGTGGTTAGCGAGATGGGAGCCTACAAATCCGGTACCGCCTAAAACGCAAATGGTTTGCTTACTCATGGTGTTTCTACTTTCCCCCAGTTGTTTGCTGTTTAACTGCCCTTACGTTCTTCCCACTTCGTAAATGAGTTGGCTATCGAATTCTAGAAAAAAGCC
>CALZJI010000382.1 GCA_945787615.1 uncultured Chromatiaceae bacterium
AGCCGTTCGACGAACGGGTGCGACACGGGAACGTGCGGCACCGTTTTAATTTCGTCGATCTCCAGTATTCGCAGATTCGCTTGCCACCGGTGAAATTCGAAAAGTGGATCGTGGTCAGTACTGAGATAATTCGGCGTACCCATTCTCGATATCGCCGCGTTAAACATGCGACACAGGTTGGGCCCGTCCACGTCACCGGCATGGATACCAAAACCAATAATTCGTCGCGTGTACTGATCCATCACAACCATGACCCAATGGGATTTTAAAAGGATGGATTCACAGCGGAATAAATCGACCGACCACAGACTGTCTTTCATGTGTCCGATAAACGTCAGCCATGACGGTCCGCTACCGCCAGAGCCCGGATGATAATGCTTAGCGAGAACACGTCGGACAACATCTTTATCGATTGCAAGTCCAAACACCGTTGAAATGATCTGAGCGATGCGCGGACAACCGTAGCCAGTATTACGTTGCTTGAGTTCAACAATCGCGCGAATCAGTTCCTTGGACGGACCTTTTGGTCCGGGCTTGGCTTTTCGTCGCGACGAGAACAACAGGTGATATTTTCGCTTGACCAGGAGCTTATGAAAGTGCAGGAAGGTCGACGGCTTGAGGATGACGTGACTTTTAAAAAGGCGTTTTGGGTTCATGAACAGCGACCAAAATCCGAACAGGAATCGATCCAAAACACAGAGGTTGGGCGCTCGCCGTCGGGTTCGATTAATCACAATAAGTTGATGCTTTATGAGCAAGGACTCTGCGATCACCGCCCGGGCGCCACCCGGCCCCACCAATTTCCCAAGGGTGACGAGAAAATGAACGATGAGCAATAGCGCGGTCCTCATAGATCTCGAGTTTACGCGCGCCAGAGAGAATTACAAGACTGGCGAACGAACCATTTTTAGAGGAGAGTTAATAATTGGCAACCCACTAGTTTTCGGAATATCTTAATTTCGGCAGTCAAGGTGTGCTCAGAACGAACGATCCCGACGAACAGGAAGAATCACCGTGTACAATCAGCTCGTTGCCAATGCGGTGATGCTTCAGACTGTCGCCGACCAAACACGCGTTCTGCAGGAGCTTCACCAGGAGGATTACGCTACCCACGTGGATGACCGTTCCTGGGCCCTTACGTGACAAGAACCTCAAGCGTTTCGGGCAGTATGAGACTCAGTATAAAACAGAACCAGTTCCAGAAAACAAACGGCTACCGATCTGAGTTATCCACAGGGATGTCCTAAAATTGCACGAATCTTGTCAAAACCCGCTGTTGGTGTGGAGGTCTATTCGGGTAACACCAAAGATGAGACCACGGTGTTGGATAAAATTCAAGAGATCAAAAAACAATACAGCATAGAGAAAATCATCTTTGTGGGTGATCGCGGCAT
>CALZJI010000383.1 GCA_945787615.1 uncultured Chromatiaceae bacterium
GGGCGCCACACAATAATTCGCAACGGACGTGCTGTTGGACGAACGGGCTCACTTTGAGAAGGATAATTTTCTCTCAATTTTTCCGGTTGGTCGGTTTTATTTACTCATCGTGAACAGCTTTCCCCGACGCTTTCAGAAAATAGCCTTTTAGCAACGCGTTGATCCCATCGCTAAGTAATATAACTAGAATATTTCTATGGGAAATGGTGTTGGGTGGAAACAGGCATGTCATAGCGTTAGAGGCAACTTGTGCGCGCTCTCGTGTGGGTGTACTGTTGAAGCTTAGTTGACGGCGCATTCTCCGCCCATAGGCGGGGAGCAGGAGGGATGATTATGAGGAATAAAGTGGCGTTTCTAGCGGTATTTGGACTTTTTGCTGTTGGCGGCACGGCACCAACCGTTGCGTGTGAGAGCGCGGGCCCGAATGTACATCTTGGGCGCGTAGCGGATATCAACTCCGATGCGCAGTCTTTTACAATTACCGACGCGGAGACGGGTAAGCCGATCACGTTTAAGGCAAACGGTAAGCTGATAATGCGACTCGCGGGAGTACAACGTACCATCGCCGTAAACTATCGCGAAGAAGACGGCCGCTTGGTCGCCCTGGAAATCCGCTAAAGATTAACGCTCGTAGCAGCGTTCGATAGCGATAAGCGCTTAAGCGGGATTTCGGTTTCGTTGGTTGCAGGGGCGCCCGTGCTGGGCTCGAGTCGGTGGTTCAGACCAGCTTCCCGTAATCGCGACGAGCGGGTATGAGAAATGCCGGCTAGGTTTTCTTAACCGACTATTTTGCAAAGGCTTTAGTGTGCTCAGCATTGTGGCGCATGCCTTGCGGGGGGACGCACCTACCCTATACAATGTATATAGATTATTGGGTTTAAAGTATTACTATATTGAAGGATTTGTAGAGCGTAGGCTTTTAGGTAGTAATTGTTCTTCGCCTAGAGCGTCCCCCGGACGTATCTGGGTTAGGATTGTGAGGCGGAGCATTATCGGAATAACAAAAAATATGGTAACATTTGCCGCCTCGCCAGACTGGTGGCTGGGTGGGGGTTTCCAAATCTGTGGCGTCAATA
>CALZJI010000384.1 GCA_945787615.1 uncultured Chromatiaceae bacterium
CGTAGTTTAGGACCGAAAGGCGATTCGGGTCGGATCCTAATATTGCCACCCAGCAGCAACCTCAGTTTGCCAAAACCCAGCGCGAGTTCAATAGGGTAGGTCTTCACTACGGGCACTTTTGCGTTGTGCCGTTGAAGCATATCAATCAGTTACGCCTTGGAACAAGCCGAAAAGCGAAAGGGACGAATCGCGAAAGTCGGGCTAAGGCCAGTAGTGTTTATACCAGCGTGGGTGAGTTGACAGCGAGACTCGCCCACGCACCTCATTGTCAAGTTTTATTGTCGTCTTTACTCGCCGATTCAATCTGAGCAATCATTAATACCGGTCGGCCTGGAAATATGATACTTATCCATCAATCGATAGAGGGTAACGCGCGAGACGTCCAGTTTAACCGCTGCGATCGTTACATTGTGACAGGCAGTTTGTAAGGCGTTCTGAATCGCGTGCTTCTCGGCGCGCGTGCGGGCTTCGTCGAGCGACTGACACTGCCGTGTTCGCGTCCGGCGGTCTAAGCCTAAATCGTGAGGTTGGATCAGTCGCCCCTCTGCCATCACTAGCGCACGCCGTACACGGTTCATCAGTTCGCGAACGTTACCCGGCCAGTTGTGGGCGTTCATGACATGTAGCGCCTCTTGGCTAAAGCCTTGGACATTTGAACGCTTTTCCATGGAGAACTGCTTAAAGAAAAACTGCGCCAGCCGATCGATATCCTCATCTCGCTGTCGGAGGCTGGGTACGTCCAAATGTAAGACGTTCAGACGGTGGTAGAGATCTTCTCGGAACCGGCCTTCCGAAACGGCTTGTTCGAGATCGACATTGGTGGCGGCGACAATGCGCGCATCGACATGAATGGAAGCGGAGCTTCCCACACGCTCGATGGTTTTTTCCTGGAGGAAACGCAGCAGATTGGTTTGTAGGTCGAGGGGGAGCTCGCCAATCTCGTCTAACATTAGTGTGCCACTGGCGGCCGCCTCGATACGGCCAATTTTACGTTTTTGAGCGCCCGTAAATGCGCCCTTCTCGTGACCGAACAGTTCCGACTGTATTAGAGAGTCGGGGATAGCACCGCAGTTTATCGCCACTAAGGGCGCGTCTTTACGCTCGGAGAGTCTGTGGATAGCTTGCGCGGTTAGTTCCTTGCCGGTACCGCTTTCACCGGTAATAAGCACCGGCACTTCAACGGCCGCAACTTTGGTTATCATGCGCCGTAGCGCTTTTAGCGCTTTGCTTTCACCGATGAGTTTGCCAGTGTTGGTATCCTCGCAACGCCAGCTTGATAACGAGCGAGTAAGGGCCGCCATGCCGTGCGCCCGCCCGATCGTAATAACCAGCCGTTGTTCGTCGACGGGTAAGCGGTGGAAGTCATAGAAGCGACCGGTAATGAGTTCGCGAACGTCGTTTCTCTGAAGCGTATCGGGTGAAACGAGCGCGATCCACTCCATCGATCCCTGCCCTGAAAACAACTCGCGTTGATTCGCTAACAATTCGTCGACGCTGTGGCGGTCGAAAACGACAACTCCGACAGCGTATTCGCCGTTTCGAAGCATCGAAAGTGCACTGTCTACTTCGGTAACTCTGCAAAAATCCCAGTCGGTGTAGTTGGCATGCTGGCCTGCCGGACTGGGCGCCGACGATGAATCAATCATTAGGACACGCCTTTTTACCATGTTATTCAGATCCATTTTAAGTGTGACTGTTGGCATAACGGCATTCGTATGGAAGTTAGGTTTCGGTATCGTTGCGTCCTTACCTCTTAGCACTAACACGCCGTGCGATAAAAAAACGCTTTCTAGTCTTATCTAAGCACATACCAATGCGTGTTAGAACGGTGTAATTGTTAAGTTCTGTTAACGTTTAGTTTGCAGTTGCCCGCTAAGTGCCAATCCTGGCTTAACGATCAGACAGTATTCGTGGTCCATTTAGCGAAGCGCTTCCTAGGATGACGAGATTTTTGTTTTTACAAGCCGTAGTATCAAGAGATAAGTCCGGCATAGTAGGGTCGAGATGACGCTATGCTCGCGCACTCGTGGTTCATTTGGTCCTACATCAATCACATTAGGCCAACTGCCGCCTCGCGCTACTGTCGAGGTATCAATTCGTTATTCTTCACAACTTCAGATATACCAGACCGTGTTAAGGAATAAACAGCGGACTACAAGGCGCGGCGGGTTTAAAAGCAACGCGATAGCGCAACAAAAGAGTCGTTGGTCTTCGACGATTGTTCGCGTCGTGATGATGGGTCGTAATAATTACTGCGTTTTCCCACACCCGCTAAC
>CALZJI010000385.1 GCA_945787615.1 uncultured Chromatiaceae bacterium
AAACCGTGTAAGAAATCACAAACTACCTCCCCGTAACTTGCCCATGGGAGCCGCTACGCGTTCACAAAATTGTACGGAGCAATTTTAAACATCCCGCGGAGCGGGATGGCCCAAAGGGTGAGCCACGAAGACGTGGCGAATGGGCTCTTCACCGATATCTGTGGGTAAACCAACCAGCGACTTCTGCGTATTTGACTGATTTTCAGCGGTAAATACGACGATTTTAGTCGCCATTTTTTGATATGCGAAATTGGATTGTATAAGAATGAAGTTACCCACAGGGCCCACAAGCGCGAAATGCTTTAAATAGAGAGCCATCACGCTGTGGACTTGTGGATAACTTCATTCTTATACTCGATACGACCCACAGATATCGTAGTGGAGCCGGCGAAATTAAATCGCTCCCGCCGATCTTGTTGTTCCACAATGAATAGTGTTCTGCGCACGCCGAACGATATTCATTGTGGACGATTCTATAGGGAATATTATTAGTTGTGCGTAGCACGCCCGTGTGTCCATTGCTCTGAACGAGCCATTTAGCACTGGCACGGCCCGTTCTACCCGTCGAACTGCTTGACTGGATCACAGCGCTTTATTTCGAGATTAGAATAAGGGTAAGTGCTTATGGTGATAACGTATTACCCGTACGGCGCCGCGATAGACTTAAGAGTACCATGGGTTTTGCCCGGCGTGAAATGACCTTGCGTGGCCGTGGTTACGTTTAATCCGAAATAAGAGCGCGTCACGGATTCGCCGGCATTGTCAAGGAATACAACCATCGAGGTGGGCGTTTTGATAACGAAAACCTGGACCTGGTTTATAGCGGTTTTTTTGCTCGGCTTTTGTTCCTGCCAAGCCGGCGCCGACACCATCGTTATTCCCGTATCCGAGATCAAGCAAGTGGTTCCCGGTTCATCTCGGCCACCAGGCGATGCCATCAACGGCTATCTTGCGCAGAAACTACGAGATCAATTCGACCGCCTTGGCTTCGATGCCGGTTCGGGGCTGGTATTTGGCGATATTCCCATCGATGCATTGACCAAGGACTTGGCATCGAAGTGTCCTATTCTGTTACCCAAACAAGCGCACATCGAGGCGACCACGGCGACGCTAAGCTTGGACGATCGCTCCAGCCTCAGTTTCAACTTGGACAGTATAAAAAATATCACGGTGTCGGCGGACATCACCGGCCGCCTGGAAGCGGAGGCGAAAGCCTGGGTTAAATGGGGGCTGGCTATCCCGTTCGTTAGCAATTGCGAGAAAATCGACACGGATCATGGACGCGTCGAAATTTCGCTTCCTTTTAATCTAAGTTTGACCCTCGTGCTCCAGTTGGATCCGCGTTATGACAGCGACCAAGTGGCCATCATTGTGGACAAAAATGCGGTACTCGAAGGAAAGGTGAGCTTCCGACAAGGCAACATCTCGTCGGATTTCGGCAACGTGTCCTTGACCGATGCGGTGCTGAGGGAGTTCGAGGACTACCTGCTGGAGAAGCTACAGAACGAAGGTGAACAGAAGTTCAATGAAAAAATCGTTGAGATCAACAACCGATTCAACGGCCTCGACGCCAGTGGCACTCCCGACCCGACCATTGATCCGTTCAATGGCCCGACCATATTCGTCTTGGAAGAAACTGCAGAGGATAAGGCGCTGACTGATGCGGTACTGCGGGAATTCGGTATTCCGGAGATCGTGTTGTCAATGATCGACGATCGAGGTACGGAAATTCTGTTGCAGTTGGCGGTCTTAGACGAACCCGAAAGGGACGCGTTGTTGGCCGAGCTGGGCGCGGACGTGGGTTGCCAAGCGCTACGCAGTCGCTTCGAGGTCGCCCTAGAAAACGTGCCTCTCTATGCGTTAAATGAACAACACTGTGTCGTGGCGAATGTGTTCGCCGCCGAGGCGGCCCGCTATTTCAGCGACGAGACCTGTATGGAGGAGGTTGCGTTCCGCTCGACCAATGTTGCCGAGTTTTGTACGCAACGTCTCACCGACCAGGCAGAGACCTCACTAGGCAATGCGGCGTCATGGGTGCCGGACGAAAACCAGGCCAACGATCCGTTGCCCGGTGTGCCGAGCCGTGCATGGACCTCGATTCCCAGCACCCAGATGAATATCGGCGTGGTTTCCATCGAAGGGAATCGCCAACCCTTTATGAAACAATTCGAATATAAAACCGTCGATACGCCTTCTCGCGGCAACGGCGTCTGTGAGCTTGAAATGCGCGTCTATAAAAATGACATTGCGGCGAGGGATTTGAAACCGTTGTTAGCTATCCACGGTGGTACCTGGCAACATCGCGGTTTTTCTTTCTTCGGTCTCGAAGCGGCCGTATCGCATTTCACCGAGCGGGGGTTTATCGTATTCGCGCCGTTTTATCGGCTGGTTGGCCAAAGCGACGGCAACAGCGAATGCAATGGCGCAACGTGGCGTGAGTTGACGGCGGACGTAGAGGATGCCTTGCAGTGGGTCTTGGATAACGGCGAAGCGCTGGGTGCCGCCAGCGGACCGGTAACCGTGTTCGGACAATCGGCGGGCGCACATCTGGCCGCATGGCTTGCCGCTTATCGGTCGGCGGCGGTGCACAAAGGGTTACTTTTTTATGCGCCCACGGACGCACTGGAGTTTTTGAATGGAGCGGTACCGTTGGGCGGTCCTTATGACGCGTTTCGAGACTTTGCCCTGCGCGCCTTGGCGACCTTCTACGGCGCGACCGACCGCGCAAGCGAGATTCATCTAGATAGAATCGACTACGCAGGCTCGGATGCTGAACTAATAGCTAATAAGTGGCAAACATTGATTCCGGACGGCGTCTTCGATCTCAGCGGTATCGATCCACTGACGCCACCAGGCTATCTGGCCCGGTGTACCCGGTTGACACAGACGGATTTGGCGACAGTCAATCTTGCACGCCCGCCCGAAACGCTGATGAACTGTTTGAAAGAGGATTTGAGTGAATTTCTCGTGGCCAACTCGTTCAATCTTCCGCTCGCCGCCGCACCCGTACCGCTCTACGTTGTTCACGGCACGAGTGACACGTTAGTACCTCACGCACAAGCAGTCAATTTGTGCGCGGCAATAGCCGATACGGTGCTACCAATTGAGGTCATAGACGACCATACCACTTACCATTGCACGTCGGAGAGCCAAGCCCACATCATAAAGGGCGCAGCGCACGCATTGGATCTGGGCTTATGTGTTGCGTCTCTGTGTCCTGCGGGCGAGCCTGACAGCCCGTCCCGCGTCGCCGCCGCGGAAGCGGTGAAGACAGG
>CALZJI010000386.1 GCA_945787615.1 uncultured Chromatiaceae bacterium
AATCGCAAAATCCTCGAATTAGCCCGGCTAGTCCTGCGGTTTTGCTCAATCGGATTGTCCAAAACTAACCCAAATATGGGCGCGAAAAATACGAAGTTATTTTTTCGCGAGCCCTTAGGGCCGCGGAAACAAATAATCATCCAATTTTGCTTGTCTTTTGGCCCAGCTTCTGTGTTGCGGCAAGGGTTACATAAAGGGATTATGCGCCCCTTGCCGCGCCTTGAAGCTGAGCCAAAATCCGGCGCAATCTTTGGACAATTATTTATTTCCGCGGCCCTTATCTAGCTTAAATCAATGTTGTCTGTGCGCCATTAAGTCACTGATTGCAAATCACGCGGGGGTGTGGTACGATTCATGCATAATAAAAACCGGTGGCCTAGCGTTGCGAACCCCCTCCTCCCTCCCCGCGCGCTAGGATCACCAACCCTCCCTCCCTTGGGGGACGCGCACGCGTCCCCCGTTTTTTTACGTGTGCGCTTTCTATTTTTTATTCATTCATTGCGCCGACGTTAGGCACGCAAAGGGGACGCTGGGATTATAAAGATGGGCTGTCTACTCCCAATCAAACCGAGGTAGGTCCTCGAAGACCTTCGCCAAACCTTCTTTCCAGCAGCGTTGGAACGTGGCGTAGAAAGGCGAGTCGACCTGTACCGTCAGACGTTGATCGATATCGAGGCTGTTATTACGGTAGATGGCGAGTTCGAACGGAGGGCCAACGGAGATGTTACTGCGCATCGTAGAATCCAACGATACCAGCGCGCAACGCGCGGCTTCGCCAAGGGAAGTGCGCGGGGTGATGATACGGTCGAGTATCGGTTTTCCATATTTGGTTTCGCCAATTTGCAGGTAGGGTTTGGTCGCCGATGTGCTGATGTAGTTGCCTTCCGGGTAGACGAGATAGGTGTCCTCGGGTTCGCTCGCTATCTGCCCGCCAAGAATAAAACTTGCTTCAAAATTAACATTACTGGCGGCCGCAGTTTCACTATGACGGGCTTGCACTTGGCAGCTGAGTTCGCCGACGTAATGGGCGGCATCAAAGAGGTAATCCACCGATTTGAGGCTCTTTGCCGAATCTTCCTCGTTGATGTCCCGTTTGATCAGGTTGATAACGGCTTGACTGGTTGCGAGGTTGCCGGCGCTGAGCAAAATAAAGGTTCGTTCTCCAGGAAAATTAAAGGCATGCATTTTGCTGTAGGTACTCACGTTATCAACACCGGCGTTGGTTCGTGAATCGGAGGCGAATACGATACCGCTTTCGACTTTTACTGTAAGGCAATAACTCATGGGTCTTTTTCGCTATCGTCTCTGGTGAGTGGATCCCTTTATATAGAAGGATTGATGACTTGATTATACCCGTATTAGGGCGCGGGCGTTCGATGATGGTGCGTATGCGCGAAACGGACTAAACGCTTCCAACACGGGTTTCGTTTTGATAATTAATATACCGTATACTTGGGATGATCTAATATGACACCTTAGGGCCGCGGAAAATAATAATTATCCAAAATTGCGCCGGATTTTTGCTCAGATTCAAGGCGCGGCAAGTGGCGCATATTGAAATATGTAACACTTGCCGTAACGCAGAGGCTGAGTGAAAAGACAAG
>CALZJI010000387.1 GCA_945787615.1 uncultured Chromatiaceae bacterium
ACGTGGCAACCGCGGCCGCCGTCTATCGCGCCATCGTTCACGGTGAGCCGCTAATTTCTCGCATCGTCACAGTGACCGGTGGCGGCGTGAGGGAGTCGCGCAACATGGACGTACTCATAGGCACCTCAATTAACGACGTGTTAGAGCAATGCGGCGGGACGACAGGGCGACTTGATCGCCTTATAATGGGCGGACCCATGATGGGCTTTGCATTGCATACGGCCACAGCACCCGTTATTAAGACCACAAACTGCATCCTTGCGGCAACGCCGGCGGACTTGCCGCGAAATAGCTCTGCCATGCCGTGTATCCGTTGTGGTGCCTGTGCAGATGCCTGCCCGGTGCAATTGTTGCCGCAACAGCTGTATTGGTACACGCATGCCAAAGATTTCGAAAAGGTACAAGACCATCACTTGTTTGACTGCATCGAGTGCGGTTGCTGCGCTTATGTGTGCCCGAGCAATATTCCGTTGGTACACTATTATCGCTATGCGAAAACGGAAATTTGGAGCAAAGAGAGGGAAAAGGAAAAAGCCGATTTGGCTCGCAACCGTCACGAGTTTCGTCTAGAACGACTTGAACGAGAAAAACTCGAACGCGCCTCACGGCATAAGAAGAAGCGAAAAGAACTGGAAACGGAACCTTCTCTAACGGCCGAGAAGGTAAAAGGCACCAAGAAAGCCGCTATTCTCGCTGCCATGGAACGCGCCCAAGCTAAAAAAGCGGCCACTGAATTGAAGCCTAAGAATGTGGAGAACCTCACTGATGAACAACAAGAAATGATTGAAGAGGTCGACAAACGTCGGACCAACGCAAGCGTAAAAAATATCCAATAAACCAGCAGTCGAAATAAGAATACTATGGAGTTACGGACTCCCAGCTCACCCCACAATCACACTCACGGCACTGTAACGACAGTAATGTTACGCGTTCTCTATGCCTTATTACCGGGCATTGCCGCGTATGTTTATTTCTTCGGCTGGGGTGTTGTTATCACCATTTCTTTTGCCATCGGCGTCGCGCTGATCAGTGAAGCGGCAATGCTTTTAATTCGAGGCCGACCGTTGTGGCCCTTCTTGTCTGATGGAAGCGCCATTGTAACAGCCGTGTTGTTAGCGCTCTCGCTTCCGCCCTTATCGCCGTGGTGGATAACGCTGCTTGGTGTAAGCTTTTCAATTGTTATCGCAAAACACCTTTATGGTGGCCTCGGGTATAACCCGTTCAATCCCGCCATGGTGGGTTATGCCATGTTACTCATTTCGTTTCCACGAGAAATGACAATGTGGTTTCCGCCCCAGATGCTCACTGAGAATCCCTTGACCGTTCTGGAAATCATTAGCGTTATATTTGTAGGTACGTCACCCAATGGCATGGAGTTAGACGCCCTAACCATGGCAACGCCTCTCGACACCCTAAAAACGCAACTTAACTTGGAAAAGAATGTTGCGGACATCGTCGCGGGAAATCCGTTGTTTGGGACGCTAGGTGGACTGGGCTGGGAGTGGGTTAATGCTGGATTTTTCGCAGGCGGTATATGGCTTATTTATAAACGTGTCATCAGCTGGCACATCCCTGTCGCCTTGATGGCGAGCATGTTTGTCGCCGCAAGCGTATTTTATCTTATTAGTCCCGACACGTACGCTTCACCTTTTTTTCACCTATTTAGCGGCGCGACGATGCTTGGCGCGTTCTTCATCGCCACCGATCCCGTGACGGCCGCGACGACACCGATGGGGCGACTGCTGTATGGCGCGGGCATTGGACTGCTAACCTATACTATTCGCACTTGGGGCGGCTATCCAGACGCTATCGCGTTCTCCGTTTTACTTATGAATATGGTCGTACCCACGATCGACTACTACACTCAACCACGCGTATTTGGTCATAGGCGGAACTAGCGATGCTTCTCAGCCATATGTTTAAGACCGCATTAGCGCTGGGCTTGTTCGCCGTGGTGGGAACGAGTCTCGTCGCGTTAACGTTCGTCAGCACTGAGGAGCGTATTGCAGAAAATGAGCGGCAAGCCATTTTACGCAACCTAAACACGCTCGTCCCGGCGACTCAACGGGACAACGATATGCTAACCGATACCATACAGGTCGTTTCTACTGACTTACTTGGAAGTCGTCGACCGCTCACTATTTACCGTGCGCGAATAGAGGGTGAACCGGTCGCTGCCGTCTTCGAGACCATCGCACCCGATGGCTACAATGGACGCATTAAGTTACTCATCGCGGTCCACTACGACGGTATGATCGCTGGGGTACGCGTCGTCTCCCACCGGGAAACACCCGGTTTAGGCGACGGTATCGAGGCGGATCGCTCCGACTGGATTCTCGATTTTGACGGGCGCTCCTTGTCCGACCCGTCGAAGGAAAGCTGGCGGGTCAAAAAAGACGGCGGTGTTTTCGACCAGTTCACAGGCGCCACCATTACGCCCCGGGCAGTAGTCAAAGCAGTACATAAATGCTTACAATATTTCGCTGCAAAACGTGAATCGGTGTTTGTACCCGCCATGACGGAGCATAATGGTAATGACCAGTAAAACAACCTCCTACAGTAAAATTGTTATAGACGGGCTGTGGAAAAACAATCCGGCTTTAGTCCAAATATTGGGCCTTTGCCCGCTCTTGGCGGTCACTTCCACGGTAGTGAATGGTCTCGGTTTGGGCCTCGCCACGATGCTCACGTTAATCTTATCCAATGTCATCGTTTCACTTATCCGCCACCACGTCAGCCCGGAAGTGCGGATCCCGGTATTTGTATTAGTGATCGCCTCGGTGGTAACGGCGGTTGAACTGGCGATGAACGCGTTTTTTTTCGACTTATATAAAATTTTAGGGATTTTCATCCCTTTGATCGTTACTAACTGCGCAATCATCGCCCGCGCCGAATCCTTTGCGTCGAAGAACCCCGTAGGCCCCGCATTTGTGGATGGCCTTACCATGGGCCTGGGCTTTACGTTGGTGCTCGCGGCCCTCGGTGCATTGCGCGAAGTCGTCGGTCAAGGCACGTTACTTGCGCAAGCTCACCTTATGTTTGGTGACGCAGCGCGCTGGATGACGATTACAGTCTTTGACGAATACGGCGGTTATTTGTTAGCGATTCTTCCCCCCGGCGCCTTTATCGGCCTGGGCTTGCTTATCGCTTTGAAAAATGTAATCGACACACGAATTGGAAGACGTGAAGCCAAAGTCAAACTTGGAGCCGCAGCGCAACCGGCGGTCGCAGCTCAGTAGGGATTATGGGTAAAGAGTCCACGTAGCGCCTGAAGAAGAATGCCTGCTTTCCCGCCAATCAC
>CALZJI010000388.1 GCA_945787615.1 uncultured Chromatiaceae bacterium
GCCAACCGCTGCGCGTGAAGAGCGGTAGCGGCGATGGTTAGCAATTCTTCCCCCACGGATTCGATCCGGTTTTGCCTGCCTTGGTCATCTCTAAGGCCATCGCGGTGTACCACTAACGCGTAGAAGATTGCACGCGAGAGACGACGACTTGTTCGTTCTATATAAATGAGCTTGTCGCGTACTTTCCTGTTTTGAAACTCCGGTGTCGTTGGGATCGGTTTCTTTTTCAATTGTGACAAAAACCACGGAAAATAAAACCGTATCAGTGCTACCAGCTCGTGTACCCGCTTTATCCCCTTTGCATCGTCGTCGAAATATCGTTTTACCCGGTCTAAGTGTGGGCTAAGACCCTCTCGCGCCACGAAGGGGCGAAGAATATCCGTTGCGCCCTCACCAATGCGGTACATCTCCGCGTCGCGGACAAGTTGCTCAATACCAAAAGCCGGCTCGCCTCGAACGCGTTTAGAATCTGCCTTTTCGTAGCCCGATCCGCCGAAGATGATTTGCCCATCTTTAAGAAATTCAATGGTCTTTTCCGAGCAAAACATTTTGGCAATGGCAGCTTCGATACGGATGTCATAGTCGTTTTGGTCAGCCATGTGCCAGACGAGTTCAGAGAGTGCTTCCATCGCAAAGAGGTGAGTCGCCATCCGGCCCAAGCGTATGCTTTGGGTTTGCCGTTGGCCCAGCGGCTTCTTAAATGTGATTCGCGTGTTAGCGCGATCCAGTGTGGGTTGCCAGGCTTGTTTCGCTATACCGAGACAGATCGCGGGAACGCTAATGGCACGACCCACATTAAGGATCGTCAGCGCGTACTTAAGGCCATGGCCGATCTCCCCAATAACGTTTTCTACGGGAAGCCGGACGTTGGTGAACTTGATGTGCGCATTTTCAATTCCCCGACAGCCTTCGAATTGGCAACGTTGCTTTATCTCAATGCCGGTCGCGCGCATGTCGAGAACAAACGCCGTATGAACGCTCGCATCCGCTAGGTTTTCGTCGGCAACGCCTTGCCAGCGAAGTGTGCCGCCATTAACGAATTTCTTGGCGGGGACACGGGCAATAAGCGTGACATAACGGGCAACGGGTCCGTTGGTGCACCAGAGTTTTTCGCCGTTAATAACGAAGCGGCGCTGGCTTTCGTCGAGGACGGCTTGTGTTTGAACATTCGCCGCATCCGAACCCGTATCAGGTTCTGTTAGGGCAAACGCGGAAATGTGCTCTCGAGCAACACGAGGTAAGTATTTCTTTTTTTGTGCTTCAGTTCCAAACAGCAAAATGGGCATGGCAATGCCGATGGACTGCGGTACGGCAACGGTTAGGGCAAGAATATTGCTCCAACTCGCCATGAGGGTCAGGGCACGCCCGTAGTTTTTGTGAGAAAATCCCAGTCCCTTATAAGGCTTGGGGATTTTCATCCCGAAAGCGCCTAATTCGAACAGCCCCTCAATGACGTTCTGGGGAATTCTGGCGGTGCGCTCGATTTCGTCAGCGTCTACGTGGTCTTTTAGAAACGCCTCTAGTCGTGCGCAAAAGGCTTCTCCAGCTGCCTTTTCCTCAGCCGGCTCGGAGGGTGGCAGAAGAAGGTTAAAATCGGCTTTTCCGACAAAGAGTCCTGCCATAAAGCTCGCGCCGCTAAGGTGTTCTCGAGCTTCCTCGATCTGTTCCAACCCCTTGAATAATTTCGACATAGCGTTACCTCAAACAGAGAACTAGGATGCTTTTCGGTTAGGTTACTAATGACCTTTTGTCGTCCGACGGTTGCTTATTGGGAGGCTCGTAGATCGGCTGATAGAATGACACGCAAAAATGCGCCTCTCACGCTCGACCGTCTACCTAGCCTCGTTTTCAGCCAGGGCGTGGTTAGAGGGGTGATACATCGAGTCGGTGGGTTTTCGACTCCTTGGTACTCTACGTTTACTGGGCCGCTAATCTTTTAGTGGCTTTCAGAGAATAAATGTTCCAAATACAGATGACGTCACAGGTATTCATTCTTCAGCAGTTTTCGCCAGAGATGCCTCCAATGCCAGCGCTGATATATTCACTGTTTTCTAGCTCCACGTCAGCGACGAATAATGTGTATCCTCGTGCTTTACCTCCGTGCCAAACCGATCACCCTCCCGGCTCAAGACGGCGGCCAGCCATCGAGCGTCTGCTGTCGATGCATAGTTAACACGGAACCGACGGATCTGCATGGCTGTCATTTCCAAACGTAGCAACTGACCACGCGTGGGATCCATAGTGACGAAGTACATTAAAGTTAAATCATCGCGAAAGGATTCATAACCGCCGATCCCTTCGTAGTCATTGAGAAAATCACCGCAGCCGTAAAGGATGGGTTTTCCTTTAAATACTTCGATGCCTTTTACATGGTGGGACGAATGGCCGTGAACGATATCGATTCCAGCCGCCTCGATGAGGCCATGGGCGAAACGGACGTGTTCCGCGGGGATGGCATAGCCCCAATTGCCCCCCCAGTGGAGGGAGGCCACGACGATATCGTGGGGCTTTTTATACTTTTGTACCAAAGCGGCAATATTTCGCAACGTTCTTGTTGACAAATCCGGCAGCAGATTAATCCCTTCTCTGGATTTGGTGGCTGCCCACGCCACGGGGATTCCACTGCTTTGCGCGCCGAATGAAAACACTACGACTCGCGCATCGCCCGTCAATGGCATAATTGCCGGAGCCTGTGCTTCGTTGAGGTTCGCTCCAGCTCCCGTGGTTTGGATTTTAGCTGTCCGCAAGGTGTCCAACGTTTCGTCCAATCCACTGTACCCCCAATCCAGAACATGGTTGTTGGCCAATGTGCAACAATCGATTGCGGCGGCCGTGATGCAGGGGATATTATCCGGGTGCATACGATAGTTAATCCCCTTGCCCCGCCAATAGTCGTCGCTGCGTGTCACCGCCGTTTCGAAGTTAATGATGCGCACATCGGGCTTCTTTAGAGTAAACTCCTTTAGCGCGTCTCCCCATATATAGGCGAAGTCCACCGGTCGCTTAATAGACCCATTTACCGTTTCCGCCAATTCTACATATCCTTGGGCCGATTGCAGAAAGGGTTCATGGATACGAGGGTGGCTGGGATGGGGCAGAACTTGATCGATACCGCGCCCCGTCATGACATCACCACATAGAAACAGGGTGACCGAATCGGCGCGATCTGATAGCGATTCTCCGCTCTTCCCGGGTGCTATGTCGGCGTTCTTCATGGGGAATTCCTCTTCCGCCCAGCCTACACGGTAGCCAATTACGGCACCCCCTATCAGCTTTAACAGCGCTCTTCGGCTAAGACGAGAGTGGGCTTTGGTTGTCATAAACGTTGGAAACAGTCCGCCATCCCATCATTCTAAGGCACACCAGGTTAGGCTCCAAGCGCGTTACAAAAACACGAACTCGTGCCAAAATATTATCCTGACAAGATGCTCCGATCTTGAGGGATAGCAAAGCGTTTCCTGAAAGATAAAACGCCTATTCGCACTGCATACAACGAGGGCATGGTGGCGGTTGCGAAGCGCCGCAAACGCGATTTAAGATCGTGTCTGCTTAGGGCCACGGAAAAAAATAATTATCCAACTTTGCTTGTCTTTTCACTCAGCTTCTGCGTTACGGTAAGTGTTACATATTTCAATATGCGCCACTTGCCGCGCCTTGAATCTGAGCAAAAATCCGGCGCAATCTTTGGCTAATTATTATTTTCCGCGGCCCTTACCGTAGAGACGCCGATAAAGCCCGTCGCGCTGGATAAGCACGTCGTGTTCGCCTTCCTCGATGATATGTCCGTCTTCGAACACGTAAACGCGATCAGCTTGTTTAACGGCGCTCAAACGGTGGGCCACGATAATCGTCGTCCTACCTTTCAAGAAGCGCCGTAAAGCACGGTGGAGATGGGCCTCGGTTTCCGTGTCTAGCGCTGAAGTGGCTTCGTCCAATATGACTACTTTTGGTTGAGTGAGTACCATCCGCGCTACAGCAAGCCTTTGCTGTTGTCCACCGGACAATCTGACACCTTGTTGACCGATCACGGTATCCAACCTTTGGGGCATGGTTTCGACGACGTCCCTTAATTGCGCAACGTCCACAGCTTGCCATAACGCCTCATCGCCAAATACACCGCCCAAAGTTAAATTCATGCGCACGCTGTCATTGAACATGGCCGGGTGTTGGAGAACGGTTGCGACGTTTTCCCGGACCACATCAAGTCCGATGTCTGTCACCGGTACGCGATCGAAATATAAAGTGCCGTGGGCCGGTGGATATAGACCGAGCAAGACTTGAACAAGAGTCGACTTACCCCCACCGCTGGCGCCTACCAACGCCACTTTTTCTCCGGGTTCGATATTTAAACTGACCTGTTTAAGAACAAACGGTCCCTCGCCATAGGCAAAACTGATATTTTCGAAGCGAACGCCAACCGTCTCTTTCCCTTCGAACGGGTTGACCAGATGGGGATATTGCGGTTCCTGCTTGAGCTCCAATAAACTATTGATGCGTGCCAGCGCCGCGTTGGCGGCAAAGTAAGAGTATTGAATATTTAATAATTCCTGCACCGGCGACATCATGAACCACAAATAGCCAAACACCGCCATCATTTGTCCCACCGTCAGGTCAGAGAAAACCACCATTAACATGGTTACAGCACGAAAGATATCAAAACCTAATAGAAAAATGCCAAAAGAGAAGCGATTGGCGGCATCACTCTTCCAAGAAAAAGCGGCGGAATGGGTTTTAATTCCGCGCGCTTTATCGATGACGTTCTGAATGTAACGGCGCTCTCGGTTGCTCGCGCGTATTTGTTGGATACCGTCAAGGGTTTCCACCAGTGCTTGTTGGAAGAGTTCAAAGGCGCTGTTTTCGTGTTTCTTTAGCTTTTTTACACTCTTTCCTAAAACAACCGTAAAATAGATTACAAGTGGATTGAGAAATAGAATAAACAATGCCAATTGCCAATGCATCCACAAAAGCACCATCGATACGCCGACTAACGTTAACGTTGCGATAAGCGTTTTGCTGATGGAGACGCCGACAAATTCGTCGACGGCGTTTAGGTCCGTGACGAAGCGTGACGATACCGCACCGCTACCCAAGGTTTCATACTCCGCCATCGAGATCCGCTGTAAACGTAATAGTAACGCTCTACGGATACGATAGGTAATATCTTTGGATACTAACGTAAACTTACGGGTTTGCCACACGCCCAAGCCGAGACCTGTTAGACGCAAACAAATCGTCAGCAGCAACATCATGCCGATATACAGAACCGGCCCCTGCCAGGTGGAGGGAAACCATAGGTTCATTGCGTTCACAAGGGTGCCTGGCTGTTCCAGCAGAACCTCATCGACGAGCAACGGCAACAACAAGGGAATCGGTACGCTGGCAAGCACGGCGAGAAAGGCGGCGAGGTGGGCGACAACAAGATCCCTCTTGTGCTCCAGCGCCACTGCGCGCAAATAGGGCCAACCGAATCCTTGTTCTAAATTGGGTAATGAAACGTCTGCTGAGGAAGATGAGGCCATTAACCTACCTTAGATAGAGCGCTTATGGAATAGACGACTTGCATCAGTCAATGGTACCACTAAGACGGCACGGTTTCCGCCTGCGCCATGGCTCGATAAGGGGCCGTAGTCACGTGGTCCGAGCGTACGACCATGGTGTCAATACGAAATGGGTGTTTCTGCTTAATTTGTTCTATTATCTGCCGCAACGCGTCTACATGGTCTACTAATAGTGTTCGTGTTCGCTCCGTAAGATTAACGGTGAAGAAATACGATCCAGCGGCAACATCGGCTCTCCGGTATCGCAAACCGTATGGCTCCTCGTTGTGGTATCCGTCGTTGCGGCTTTGTTTGTCATCTGTTGGGGTTCGTCCCTCACCCCAACCTACGGGCTAAGGTTATCTGTTACCGCGTCAAAAACACCTTTCGTCTCCCAACGTATTCACATTCAATATAAACACAGTCGTCGATAGCCATTACCGAATGTGTATCGCCGGTTCCTTGGCTCTCCGGTATCGCAAACCTTATGGTTCCTCGTTGTGGTATCCGTCGTCGCGGCTTTGTTTGTTATTTGTTGGGGTTCGTTCCTCACCCCAACCTACGGGCTCGCAGATCCGCTACGGAACGAGTATGGCGCAGGCGTTCTCGGGAAAAGCTAATCCATAGTCGGCGCATGTGACTTTAACACGACCTGTTAGACGATCACCGTGACATTCCGCCCCCCATTTCTTTCATCATCTGTTGTAGAGTGGTTCGGCGATAGTCATCGGGGAACTCAAAGGTGCCCTCTGGCGCTTCTATCCCTGTTTTAATCGTCAAGATTTCTTTTTTCACGGCGCCCGATGGCGCTATGGTTCGTAACGGTAAACCAAGCGTTGGGTAACGGTTTTCTATTTCTGGCTCGGCCTGTTCACAGGGATCGAACTGAAAACCGCGTTTCGGTGATAAACGACGAGACGCGTCGTAAAATCGCTTGATTTCGAGATTTTTGAGCACCGCCACAGAGAGGTATTGTTCATTACACACTTTTCCGCCAGCTCGCACCTCGTAGCGGGTCGTCGCATAACCGACTATCTCCGGTCCTTGACCTTTGCGGATGAATTCGACACTCGGCTTTTGCTCCATCTGCCGCTGCAACTCGGGAGGAATTAAACCCGGCGGTGTTTTCATCAGATTACCGCTATCGGTCAGTTCAATCACGAGTTGCTGGCCATGATCTATCATATATTGGCGGTTCGCTTCCATGTCGACCAGCACGGTACCGGGCACGTCACCGGGTCGTATATGTACGTAACGTTTTCCTATCCAATATAGACTCGTCGCCCCATTGGTGAGCTTGGTCTCCATGTACGTTGCAGCGTTCGTTACACTTTGGGTAACCAGAAGCAGCACCAAAATATTGAAAATTGTCTTCATGTTTAAACTCTCTTGTTGACTTAGTGTATATTGTAGTCAATTGCGTGGTTAATTTTATTACGAAGGTATTTCTACTTCGTGCCCTTGTTTGTTTACACGGTTATGGTTCTAAAACCTTCGAAGAATGCCGCTCTATCCA
>CALZJI010000389.1 GCA_945787615.1 uncultured Chromatiaceae bacterium
CTCGCGACGAATGTCGAGAGATACTTGATTGCCATTTTACACACCGCTCCCAGCGTCCAAAGTGTGACGTCGTTCTCAGTTTCGAAAGCGCATTTGTGCGTTTCATCACGAGCACTTCCCGCCCTCCAGACGATAAGTACTCTACATTCGATTCATCACTTGTAAAAATGTTGGGGGACAATAATGAGAGACATGGGGCATAGATTCTCGCGTGCGGCGATCGTATTGGCATTAACACTAAGTATCGCGGCCTGCGGAGGAGGAGGTGGCGGCAACGAACACGGCGGCACAACTAATCCAGGCATCGCCTCTAATGGTGCCAACCAATCCCAAGCGGATACGCGTTCGCGTGAGGTGCCCGTCGATAATGACGGAGTCGGGGAACGCATCGATGACGACAGCGAAATGGATTCCGACCAAGACATCACGGTATCAGAAGCGGAGTCGGAAGCGGACGCTACGGAGCCTAGAGCCGAGACCAATAACGCGACAACCCAGACAAATGGTATTGTTTCAAATGTCAATACGCGCACAGATACCTATACTCACGCCACGACCGAAGTCACCATGGATACGCAGATTGAAACCGACACATGTACGCGTATGGTTAATTTTCAACCTGTACCGTGTGACGGTGAGCTAGCGATTAACGAGGTCGCAAAAGAAAGCCAAACCGAAAGTAAATCATGTACGCGCATGTACAATTTTAAGCCCGTACCGTGCGATTTTGAACCTTCCGCCGCCGACGACACCAACGGTTACACTTATACCGACATGAACACCACGATTGAGACACGTACGAACACTCAGACGAACACCAACACCATTACAAATACAAACACTCAGAATCAGAACGAATCCGTAACCGAAAACGGCTCAAAGACCGAAACCGACGCTGAAACCGGCTCGATTTACGAAGATAGTGACGAAACGGAACAAACGATTGTGCTAAACTGCGGCGTAGAGGATGTCGCTAGCTTGGATGTTGACGATGAAGGCATAGATCTTGAAGAAATCGCGTCCTCGACAGTCGGCAATACTTACCGTGTCAGCACTGTCAATGAGTTCAACTACACAGCGTCTATCGCCACTAGCGGCGACCTCGTGATCATCGAAAGCGGTACCTATGAAGACTGGTCACTGTCTATCACCTCTGACGGCGTCCGCTATATTGCCGCAGAAGAGGGGGTAACGTTCTTTAAGAGCGCCTCCATCGTAATAACTGGCTCTAACAACCTGTTCGCTGGCTTCACCTTTCAGGACGTGAGCAACAGCCTTGTTATAGACGTGTACGGCGGTGACAATAACCGAATAACGGAAAACGAATTCGTAAACATTGGTAAGGACGTCAAAGACGACCTCGTGACCTCCATCATAGTGCGTGACGGCGCAAACCGCAATCGCGTTGACCATAACACCTTCCGACGTAACCGCTCGATCGGTATACACATTGCGCTACCAGATGACGATACTGGGGATATGGCCTACAGTCGCAATACACGCATAGACAACAACGTGTTTGAAGATGGGGTGGCATTTGCCGGCGAAATCCCGCCGACAAGCGTCAAGATTGGCGCAGTCGCGGGTGAGCACACCTTAGGTGAGGCGTGCGTAACCGTGGATAATAATGCATTTAACCACAACGAAATGATCAATGTTGCCGGCTACGCCAATGGAATTCAGGTGCTCTTCAATACCTTCACCAAGGTAAAGAAGGATGTAGCGGTAACACTCGCCGGCGCCTCGCTGCATATCGAGGGCAATGTCTTCGAACGGGTTGACATTCCGTTAAGCGTAACCGGCGAAAGCCCAACATTTATCGACAACTATATCTTAGTCAACGGCGAGCACCGCGCCCTACCAACGAGTGACGGAAACGCGCCGTAGGCCGTTAGCAAGCCACTGTAGCTGTGGGAGCGGAATGCCGGCCGGGCTTTTCTTTGGCGTCCTATACTATGGACCATGTGGGCAACCGTTTTCGGTAGACCGGGGCAAACCTGATGGATAGCGTCGGTTGATGGCGATGAGTTGATGTTTAACTAGGAGGCTGTCTGCGATAACGGCCAGTGCACCACCCGGCCCAACTAAGGGCCACGGAAAAAAATAATTATCCAATCTTGCTTGTCTTTTCACTCAGCTTCTGCGTTACGGCAAGTGTTACATATTTCAATATGCGCCACTTGCCGCGCCTTGAATCTGAGCAAAAATCCGGCGCAATTATTGGATAATTATTATTTTCCGCGGCCCTTATATAGATTTTAAGTAGAATGAGTACGCGATAACTTATAAAATTCAGCGCTACACGTGCGATATTTGTCCTAAACGCTCATCTATCACGATCTATATACAGCCATCGCTGAGCGATCAACGAAATGTTGATTCTTCGACTGAGCGGATCACGGACCGGCGTTGTATCATAGTCGATGTAAAGAATGAATACGGACGGGTGTTGTCGTGTGCCTACATTATTACGCTGCTTCGCATCTAGTCGCAACACCAATAGACAAGCCTGGGAGGTTAAAGAATGGAGGTTCGAAAGCTACGTCCTTGTGGAGGCGTTGCGTTAAAAAGCGTCTGCGCAATTTCTTCGTTAGTTCTTATTGTGGCCGCTTGTGCGCCAGGAAAAACGGAAAAGACCCAGCAAGTTGGGCCGCTGAGTGTTTCGGTCATAACGGACCCGCAACCCCTTGAGGTGGGTTACGATGGGGAGTTTACGATGCGAGTAGAGAAGGGAAATCAATCGCTTGAAGACTGTAAGATTACTTTCCGCCAATATATGCCCGAACATGAAATGAGTTCGGATAATACTTACTACGACTTGAAGTCGGTGGGCGGCAAATATCGCGGGCGTGGTGGTGAGTTTACCATGGGCGGCGACTGGGAGGTCGAGTTCGAGCTTGCTTGTGGAGCCGAAAAACACACGCTTGGGTTTGCGTACCATTTGGAGTGGCCCGAATAACAGAAGGGATTAGTGCCGACTCTCCCGCATAAGACCGTAGCGCTTACCCGAATTCATATTTTGCGTATGCTAAGGGCGCGCGTCAAAATTACTTCACATTTTGGACCTCGATCCATCTCGCCTTACTGCGTTGCCTACAGGGATGTAGGTGGTAGGGCAACGCAGGAGCAGTTGCCGAGGACGCGGAAGCTTTGCCTACACGGACGTAGGCAAGGGGCGTGAGCAGGACGCGGAAGCTTTGCCAGGCAAGCGCCTCAACGCCAAAGAATGTAAAGTAATTATGACGCGAGCCCTAAGTCTTTAGCGGGAGGGCTTGGGCGGCTGTGCCAGCCGGCTTTATTTTGTAAAAGCGCGTTGATCAATCTTGTGCCGTCTTTCGGCTTCGATAAAGATTCGCTTTACGTTGGCGAAGGAATGTTTTATTCGTCCATCCATCGCTGCGATAGAATCCTCGATCTCGCTCGCCGATGCGTCATCACTAAAGTCGACGCTTATATTCGCCAATATGAAATTAGGGCCCATGTGCATAGTAAGGACTTCGTTGACGTGATCAACATGCGCGCTGGCAGTAACTATAGTACGAATGCCTTGGACGACGGTTTTGTTTGCACTTTCGCCTATCAAAAGGCCTTTTGTCTCGTACGCAAGCCAGATGGCAGTGCCGCCTAAGATAGCGCCAATGATTACCGATGCGACACCGTCATAGACGGGATTGCCCGTTATTTGCCCGGCCATAATGCCGGCAAGCGCAACGAAGAGGCCGAGTAGGGCGGCAGAGTCTTCAAAGAGTACGACGAACAACGTGGGATCTTTGCCTCGTTGCACCGCTTCTACATACCCCCATTTCCCTTTCGCGCGAGTAAATTCCCGCATGGCAAAGTACCATGCACCGCTCTCGAAGATAATAGCCAATCCCAAGACGATATAGTTGATAATTGGATTTGTTACCGGCGATGGATGAAGGATGTGGTGTATGCCTTCGTACATCGATATTCCGGCGCCGACGGCGAAAATTAAAATCGCGACGACAAAGCTCCAGAAATAAATTTCTTTTCCATGGCCAAAAGGATATTGTGCGTCGGGTGGTCGTTTGGCGCGATGCATTCCGTAAAGCAATAACACCTGGTTACCCGTATCGACCAGTGAGTGTATACCTTCGGCGAACATTGCTGAACTGCCAGTGAATACGGCAGCCACGAATTTAGTTATCGCGATTAGCGAGTTTCCGATGAGCGCTGCAATGATGACTTTGGTTGACGATGATGCCACGGATTTTTATCCTTTTTGTATAACATTACGTTTGTCAAGAGCGCGTGTTTTCTACACGCCTTTAATCGTCACTCGTTTCTTTATTTGATCGTGATCGTTCCAGCATAATTTCTTCCATATTCAAAAAACTATGATGCCTTGCACGCCCTCGCGATGATCGTTGGTGAGACAAGCGGGCTAAGGAATCTAAGGGGTGCTTTCCTTGGGGTGGCGGTACCAGGGGTTAACTTACTAAAACCATTAAATATTTCTTTTTTTTTAGTGACTTAGAGCGGCTAGCGCATTGACTGGGTGTCGATTCATCGTATAATAAGTAAGTTAGTGGCCATCCTTGTTTAAGGTATCGACTCAATTCCGTAAGGTTACGGCGTCTGCCGGATATCAGCCTGGTCGTGTTTCGTCTTCGGGTGTCTTGCGGCAAAAGGGGTGATGTTTCCGCGTAATCTTATCTGAGAAGCTCCAAGGAATCCATGGTGCCGCGTTGAGCACGCATTTTGCGCCCTGTTTTGGAGTGCCGCTAGCCGGGTTCAATACCACCAAATAACACGTATTAAACGGTACCGGATGGTAAAACCGATCGTATTTATAAGGCTCACGCCGTAGTTTAGATTGCCGGCGGGCTCAACTTGCGCGCATTCAAAGCGCGGAGAGCGCAGCCAACGGCAAAGAGGTAGGGCGAGGTGATGTAAGGTCTTAAGCTAAAATGACATCACGCTTGTGTCGCAGAATGCGCCGCCTAACAGATTCGTCTGGGGTGCGGGGTTTTTCCGGTTTCAGGTGAGTACAACGTTTACACCGGTTAGGCGGCGTTTTTTTTGAAGTAATGTTGCGACAAATCCTGCATGAATAGCATGGCTAATGGGGCGGTTCGCTACTTATCAGCGTTATTGAGCCCACTGGCATTAAATAAATTTTACAGTGCCAAGTTCAATTACGTTTCGGTTTAAAAAGTTGGGTCTAATCTATTGAAACCTGAACATTAGCAGGGTACAATGGCGGACTACCCAAGGTGGGGTAGTCGGTGCAGGTCATGTCGGCTACCGACTGAATACGAATGTGGGCCCCGTTAAGGGGCTTTTTGTTAGCCGCGTTTCGGCGATGGGTAATCTTCGACTGAGCAGGCCGCGATTGAGCAATCGGATTTGGGTTTTAGAGGGTAGGTCTGCGATCAGGGACTACTTGAAGAACGCTAACTAAAAGTGGGCCTTTGGCCCATTTTTCGTTTTAGGTGGTGTATGACAAGTCGCATGTCGCTGACATTAGAGGAGTTGGTCCGGCCCGTGGTGGAAGGCATGAATTACGAGTATGTTGGGGTCGAGTACTTTCCACAGGGGGCACGGACTGTTTTACGCTTATATATAGACAGCCCTGACGGGATCACACTCGACGATTGTGAGCAAGTAAGTCACCAAATCAGCGGTGTGCTGGATGTTGAAGACCCCATTAGGGGTGAGTACGTCCTCGAGGTATCCTCTCCCGGTGATGACAGGCCGTTGTTTACGCGGGAACAGTTTCAGCGTTTCTATGCTCACCGTGTGACGTTACGCCTGAGCTTGCCGTTAAACGGAAGGCGGAAGTTTACAGGTGTGTTAGATGATCTGGTTGATGATAACGTCGTGCTCATTGAAGACGGCAACAAATTAGAGATACCGTTTGACCAAATTGATAAAGCGCGCTTAGCGCCGGAATATGAACCAAAGCGAAAACCGAGTTAGCGCGGAGTTCGCTACACCACGATTGGAAGCCCGTTTTGGCGATCTGGATGAGAGTAAAGTATTGAGCCGGTGTGTGAGGATTGAGTTATGAATAAAGAAATCCTATTGGTTGTTGAGGCCGTTTCTAATGAAAAAGGCGTGAGTAAAGAGATTATTTTTGACGCCATCGAGGCTGCACTGGCAAGCGCAACAAAGAAGAAGCATGCTGGCGATATCGATGCTCGTGTAAGCATTGACCGCGAGACAGGTGAGTATGAGACGTTCCGTCGCTGGGAGATCGTCGATGGAGAAGATGTAGAGCTAGAGTTTCCCGATCGTCAGATTATTTTCGAGCAGGCTCGTCGTGACAATCCAGAAATTCAGGCAGGGGACTTTGTCGAGGCGCAAATCGACTCGGTATCGTTTGGTCGTATTTCTGCTCAAACTGCAAAACAGGTCATTGTGCAGAAAGTTAGGGAGGCGGAGCGCGCACAAATCGTCGATGCATATACGGATCGCGTCGGTGAACTGGTCACGGGTGTCGTAAAACGCGTTGAACGCAACGGCATCACGCTGGATCTTGGAAACAATACTGAAGCGTTTATATCGAGGGAAGAAATGATTCCCCGCGAGGCGGTTCGCGCAGGCGACCGCATAAGGGGCTATTTAAAGGATGTCAAAGCGGAGTCGCGGGGCCCTCAACTGTTTATCAGCCGGGCGGCGCCCCAATTGTTAATAGAGCTGTTCACGCTCGAGGTACCCGAAGTGGGTGAAGGATTGTTGGACATACTTGGTGCGGCCCGCGACCCTGGTTTACGCGCCAAGATCGCGGTGAAGTCTAATGACCCACGCATCGATCCCGTGGGCGCGTGTGTCGGTATGCGCGGGTCACGGGTTCAAGCTGTTTCAAACGAACTCGCGGGTGAACGAATTGACATCATCCTCTGGGACGACAATCCAGCTCAGTTTGTTATCAGTGCAATGTCTCCAGCGGAAGTGGCATCTATTGTTGTCGACGAGGATTCCCACAGTATGGATATCGCTGTGATGGAAAAAGATCTATCACAAGCGATCGGGCGTGGCGGTCAGAATATACGACTCGCTAGCCAATTGACCGGCTGGACATTGAACGTGATGAGTGAGTCTGAGGCAGAGCAAAAGAGCGAAGCGGAAGCGGAGAACCTCCAGAAAATGTTTATGGCCGATTTAGATGTCGACGAGGAAGTAGCGGTTATTCTTGTTCAAGAAGGATTTTCCAGTATTGAGGAAGTGGCTTACGTGCCCACACAAGAGATGGCAGGAATCGAGGAATTCGATGACGATATTGTCGAAGAATTACGTAGCCGCGCGCGCGATGTATTGCTAACAAAAGCGTTAACGGTTGCAGAGCACGAGAGTGAGCTTAGTCCCGCGGAGGATCTCCTTGAAATGGAAGGAATGGATAAGGAACTCGCGTTTAAATTGGTAAGCCGGGGCGTGGTGACCATGGAAGACCTCGCTGAGCAAGCACTGGATGATCTGATGGAAATCGAAGGCATGGAAGAAGAGCGGGCAAAGTCTTTGATCATGACGGCGCGAGCGCCCTGGTTCGCTCAGGACACACAGGGCTGAAGTAGCAGGGGGATAACGTATGGCAGAAGTAAGCGTAAAGAAGTTGGCTGATGTTGTCGGTATTCCAATCGATCGCCTGCTGGGACAACTCGAACAAGCCGGAGTGTCGATTAAGGATGCGGACGAGACAATCACCGACAAAGAAAAGTTGCAGTTGTTGCAGCACCTGCGTAGTAGTCACGCGGGAGGGGTGGCAACAGCCGAGCAAGAAGTGGAAGAGGCCACGCCGAAGAAAGTTACGTTGAGACGCAAGGTGGTTGGTGAGCTACGCCAAAGTGGCGGCGCGGGTAAAGCGAAAACAGTGAACGTCGAAGTCCGTAAACGCCGTACTTACGTCAAGCGTAGCGTTGTATTGGCCGAAGTATCGGCGCAGGGCGACGAAGAAGACGAAAAGCAGCAGGAAGTTAAAGCCGAAGCGCATGCGCTAGAGGCGGCGCATCTCGAAAAACTCAAAGCCGAGGAAGAAGAAGCCGCTGCGCGAATGGCTGAAGCAGAAGCTAAGGCGAAGGCCGAAGTGGAAGAAGCCGTAAAACAAGCGCAAGCGGCCGCTGAAGCGCTCAAGGCACAACCTGAGTTGCAAGCCCAGCCTGAACCTGGCCCTGCCGCTGTGGAAAAGAGGGAGGCGAAACGGGTTGCGAAAGAAGTGCGTGAAGAGAAAGGCAAGCGTTTCGGTCGTGAAGAACTGCATGTTGCTACGGGTAAATCCGGGCGTCGTAAGAAGAAACAGAAGGGTAAGCCCGTCCTTGTAAGCGGCGCGGCAAAACACGCTTTTGAAAGGCCCACTGCACCCGTTCTCAGGGAAGTCATAATTCCCGAAACCATTAGCGTGGCGGAGTTAGCACAAAAAATGTCCGTCAAAGCCGCCGAGGTGATTAAGTTAATTATGGGTTTGGGCACTATGGTGACCATCAATCAGGTGCTTGACCAGGAGACCGCGACCCTCGTTGTGGAAGAGATGGGTCACAAAGTGAAGTTGCTCAAAGAGAATGCGCTGGAGGAAGAGCTCGTTGTTGAAAAAGGCGAAGCCGAACAAGTAACCCGCGCGCCGGTTGTGACAATAATGGGGCATGTCGACCACGGTAAAACCTCTCTCCTCGACTATGTTCGCCGTTCTAAAGTAGCCTCGGGAGAAGCGGGAGGGATAACCCAGCATATCGGTGCCTATCACGTGGAGCTGGATAGAGGCAGCATTACTTTTCTCGATACCCCGGGCCACGCCGCATTTACCGCGATGCGCGCTCGAGGCGCCAAAGTCACCGATATTGTTGTCTTGGTTGTGGCCGCTGACGACGGCGTAATGCCGCAAACCAAAGAGGCAATACAGCATGCTAAGGCGGCGGGAGTGCCAATAATCGTCGCCGTGAACAAGATAGATAAGCCGGAGGCTCAACCCGACCGGGTAAAACAGGAATTATCCGCCCTTGAAGTCGTCCCTGAGGACTGGGGCGGCGATACCATGTTTATCCACGTTTCGGCAAAAACCGGTGACGGGGTAGACGGTCTGTTGGAGTCCATTCTGTTACAGGCCGAGATGATGGAAGTGACGGCGGCGGTCGATGTTCCAGCGCATGGAACGATTATTGAGTCACGGCTCGATAAGGGGCGTGGTCCCGTTGCCTCATTGCTGGTTCAATATGGCGTTTTACGAAAAGGCGATGTTGTATTGGCCGGACAGGAGTATGGCCGTGTCCGCGCAATGATGGATGAAAACGGTAACGCTATCGACGAGGCCGGACCTTCCACGCCGGTGGAATTGCTGGGCTTGTCGGGCACTCCCAATGCGGGAGAAGAGGCGATTGTCGTTCCAGATGAACGCAAAGCTCGCGAAGTTGCTCTTTTTCGTCAGGGCAAATTCCGAGACGTTAAGTTGGCTAAGCAACAGGCCGCGAAGCTTGAGAATATGTTTTCCCAGATGGAGGAGGGCGAGGTTAAGTTTCTCAACCTGGTCTTAAAAGCGGACGTGCAAGGATCGGCGGAAGCGTTAAACGATGCGCTAACAAAGCTCTCAACCGACGAGGTAAAGGTTAAGATCATCGCCGGAGGTGTGGGCGCAATTACCGAGTCGGACGTAAATTTGGCCGTGGCGTCAAATGGGATAATTATTGGTTTTAACGTACGCGCGGATGCTGGCTCAAAACGCCTGATCGAAGAGCATGCGGTAGATCTGCATTACTACAGCGTAATATACGACGTTATCGAAGACGTTCGACAAGCGCTCAGCGGAATGTTGGCTCCGGAGTTCAAGGAAGAGATTATAGGATTAGCCGAAGTGCGGGATGTATTCAGGTCGCCCAAGTTTGGTAACGTCGCCGGGTGCTTGGTGCTGGAAGGCGTTATACGCCGCAGTAATCCGATTCGCGTATTGCGTGACAATGTAGTGATTTACGAAGGCGAGCTGGAATCGCTACGCCGGTTTAAAGATGACGTTAACGATGTACGCTCGGGTATGGAATGCGGTATCGGCGTTAAAAACTACAACGATGTTAAAGTTGGCGACCACATTGAAGTTTACGAACGTGTTGAGTTGAAGCGAACGCTTTAACCGCTCTACTCCTCGTTAGGGCCGCGGAAAATAATAATTATACAAAGATTGTGACGGATTTTTGCTCAGATTCAAGGCGCGGCAAGTGGCGCATATAGGAATATGTAACACTTGCCGTAACGCAGAAGCTGAGTGAAAAAACAAGCAAGGTTGGAAAATAATTTTTTTCCGTGGCCCTTAGGCGGCGTTACGGCGGATATGTGTGGAGCGCGACTTTGCGAGCTTAAGGAAAAGAACTGTGGGGCACATCATTGCCTTAACCGCCACACATACCGTTTGGAGCAAATTGGACTTCTTGCGAGAATGGTTCTGTAGAGCCCATCGCTTCCTATCCACTACGAAGTCGTTACGACCTCGACCCGATCAATAGCAGATGATATTTATTGAGGTTGTAACGCGTAAAATAAGCTGAATTACAGTGGGTTAACGCGACGATGATGAAAGAGCATGGGCGGTCGCAACGCGTGGCAGGGCAGCTACAGCGCGAACTTGCGATAATAATTCAGAGCGAACTGAAAGATCCTCGGTTAGGTTTAGTTACAGTCTCGTCGGTCGATGTGAGCAAAGATCTATCGCATGCTAGAGTCTATTTCACTTTACTCGGGGACGATTTGGATCGTGATCGAGCTGTCGGGATTTTGAATAAGGCTGGCGGTTTTATGCGGCATTTAGTTGGCCAACGGATGCGCCTACGTATTATCCCGCAATTACGCTTTATTTACGATACATCGGTAGAGCGCGGAACGAGTCTAAGCGAATTGATTGATTCAGCAGTCGCCTCAGATCAAATGGCTACAAAGGACCGGAACGAGGAGAACAGTGAGTAGAAGGCGGGTGCGAGGGAGAAACGTTAATGGGATCCTTCTCTTCGATAAACCAATCGGAATGACTTCCAATGCAGCGTTGCAAGCGGTAAAACGGATTTATGCGGCTCGTAAGGCTGGCCATACAGGAAGCCTTGACCCGCTTGCGTCTGGGCTTCTGCCAATTTGCTTTGGAGAGGCGACAAAAATATCCGCATTCCTGTTGGACGCAGACAAACGCTATCGAGTTACCGTTAAATTGGGCATAACGACTACAACAGGCGACGCCGAAGGCGATGTGCGATGCGAACAAGAAGTCCCCCCGCTTACCCGCGAACAGATCGCGGAGGTTCTTAATCAGTATACGGGGACACTGGCCCAAGTGCCGCCCATGCATTCGGCCATTAAGCGCAACGGCGAGCCGCTCTATAAGCTCGCTCATCGAGGCATTGAGGTCGAAAGAGAGCCACGCCAAATTACCATTCATGATTTAACACTGCATAAGTTCTCTGTCGACGAGCTTGATCTCGAAGTTTATTGTTCAAAGGGGACGTATATACGCACTCTGGCAGAGGATATAGGGCATGCGTTGAGGTGTGGCGCGCACGTTGCGGCGTTACGGCGAACCGGCGTGGGTGTATTTGACAATGTAGAGATGACCCGCCTCGTTCAGGTCGAATCCTTACGTGGGCAAGGTAATGGCCTTCTCGATGGGAAACTGTTACCTATCGAGAGTGCGCTGACACAATGGCCGGATGTTATGGTATCCAATGATATGGCTTTTTTTCTTTCGCGCGGCCAACCGGTGTTGATACCGCAGGCGCCTACCCGGGGCTGGGTGAGGATTTACCGCGGAGACAAACAATTTATGGGGGTTGGTTGCGTTATGGAGGATGGCCGAATTTCCCCGAAAAGACTCGTACGAGTTTAAGGGCTAGCGTTATAGTTAATTCACAATTTTGGGCGTTGAGGCGCTCGCCTGGCAAGGCGCAAAAACGCCGGAATATAAATTCTTTCAAGTTTTTGCAAAGCTACTGCGTCCTGCTCTCGCTCCCTACCTAGGTCCATGTAGGCAACGCAGCCAGGCGAGATGGGTCGATGTCCAAAATGTGAATTGATGTTGACGCGAGCCCTAAGCTCAAGAACGTCACCTTTGATAGTGCTAGGAATATAACCTTGTCACGGGATTAGAAGCCCAGGTAAAATAAGCGCTTTTGAGCGTTCACATATAATTATTAGGAGTTATCCATGCCGCTCGCTACAGAAACGACCAGCCAGATTGTTGAGCAACACAAACGTGGCGAAAAAGATACGGGGTCACCAGAGGTGCAGGTCGCGCTTTTGTCGGCGCGTATCGACCAACTGTCCGAACATTTTAAGTTACATCGCCAAGACCACCATTCGCGCCAAGGCCTATTGCGCATGGTGAGTCAGCGTAGGAAGCTGTTGGATTATTTGAAGAACAAAGATGTCGAACGCTACCGTGATCTAATTTCAAAGTTAGGGCTACGCCGCTAGCCGTGCTAACCGTATTGCTAGGACGGGGGATTGGTACGTATTCGTCGAGGTCGAGGATAGAGACGACAGTGGAGTGGGCGCGAGTACGTAACGGCTAGACGGAGCCTGGTAAAAAAGGGCGTTTCGAAAAATTTAAGGTTTTGGTTAAGTACAAAGCGTGGTGACCGGGCTCATCCCTTCGGAAGTTAAGACGTTGTGTGAAGGGATACAAATCGAGAGGGTGAATCCGGGGCGAGTATACCGAACAAAATCTGCATTTTTAAGATGTCTAAATATTACGCTCAGCATCGATTTTTTACAGAATTAAGGAAGCGAACGTGACTCCAATAAAAAAGGTTTTTCAATACGGCGATCACACGATAACCCTCGAAACGGGTGAAATTGCTCGCCAGGCTAGCGGTGCTGTCGTGTGTAGTATGGGCGATACCGCGGTGTTGGTGACGGTGGTCGCACGGAAGGAAGCTGAGGAAGGGCGCGACTTCTTTCCGCTGACCGTTAACTATCAGGAGCGGACCTACGCGGCAGGTAAAATTCCCGGCGGCTTTTTCAAACGAGAGGGTCGCCCTAGCGAAAAAGAAACGCTGACCTCGCGCCTGATCGATAGGCCACTAAGGCCATTGTTCCCTGACGGTTTCACCAATGAAGTGCAAGTCATTGCAACCGTGGTATCGCTTGATTCTGATATCGATCCGGATATTCCAGCAATGGTTGGAGCATCGGCCGCCGTTGCTTTGTCAGGTGTACCCTTCAATGGCCCTATCGGTGCCGCACGGGTCGGTTATGTCAATAACGAGTACGTACTAAATCCCGGGTTCAGTATGCTGAATGAGTCGGCCCTGAATTTGGTGGTTGCGGGTACCGCCTCCGCTGTTTTGATGGTGGAATCGGAGGCGAGCGGTTTGTCTGAAGACGTAATGCTGGGAGCTGTCACATACGGTCACGAACAGATGCAAGCTGTTATTCAGGCGATAAATGAACTTGTAAATGAAGTCGGTGTTGATGCTTGGGAGTGGCAGCCTCCGGAACAAGATACTGAACTGATGGAAACCGTGCGGGCCACGGCGGCCCCTAAGGTTGCAGAAGCCTACAAGATTAGCGAAAAAAAAGCACGTTACGGCCGTCTCGACGAGATTCGAGAGGACGTCGTCAGTCAACTCGGTGGTGAGGAAGAGGACCCACGTTGGACAAAAGCCGAAATTCGCAATGTCATTAGCAAAATAGAGAAAGAAACGGTACGAGGTCGTATCCTTGCGGGGGAGCCCCGTATTGACGGTCGTGATTCTAAAACTGTCCGCCCAATCACCATCCGCGCCGGAGTTCTGCCGCGAGCGCACGGTTCCGCGTTGTTTACACGCGGAGAAACCCAGGCGATCGTCGTGACAACTTTGGGGACCGACCGCGATGCGCAAGTGATCGATGCGATAGAGGGTGAGCGTAAAGATCCGTTTATGCTTCATTACAATTTTCCGCCCTACTGCGTGGGCGAGACGGGGTTCGTGGGGAGCCCGAAGCGTCGCGAAATCGGTCATGGACGGCTTGCAAAGCGAGCCCTTGTTGCGGTTATGCCCGAAATGAACGACTACCCTTATGTTGTGAGGGTGGTTTCTGAAATCACGGAATCAAACGGGTCGAGTTCCATGGCGAGCGTATGCGGAAGTAGCTTATCGCTTATGGATGCCGGAGTACCGCTTAAAGCGCCGGTGGCCGGTATTGCCATGGGATTGATCAAGGAAGGCGACAGCTTTGCGGTCATCAGTGATATCCTTGGGGACGAAGACCACCTCGGAGACATGGATTTCAAGGTCGCCGGGACCGCCGACGGTATTACGGCGTTACAGATGGACATTAAGATCGATGGCATAACGCGGGAAATCATGGAAACTGCCCTCGCCCAGGCGCACGACGGTCGCCTTCACATCCTTGGAAAAATGAACGAGGTTATTTCGGTGCCGCGCAGTGAAATGTCAGAATATGCACCGCGGATTATCAGCATCGAAATCAACCCAGAGAAAATTCGCGACGTCATCGGTAAAGGTGGCGCGACTATTCGCTCCATTACAGAGGAAACGGGTACGAGTATCGACATCACCGACGACGGCGTGGTGAAGATCGCCTCAGTGGACAATGCGGCTGGCCAAGAAGCGCGGCGACGCATTGAGGAAATCACCGCGGAAGTGGAAGTCGGTAAGGTCTACGAGGGTAAGGTGGTTAAGTTGATGGATTTTGGCGCTTTTGTGACGATTCTACCGGGGCGCGACGGTCTAGTTCATATTTCACAAATCTCGAGGGAGCGTGTAGAAAACGTTAGTGACAAATTAAGCGAAGGTGAAACGGTCAAAGTTAAGGTTCTTGAAGTGGATAAACAAGGCCGAATCCGGTTGAGCATGAAAGCCGTCGCTGATGAATAGCGCGTAGGACAACATAAGGGCCGCGGAAAATAATTATTATCCAAAGAACGCGCCGGATTTTTGCTCAGATTCAAGGCGCGGCAAGTGGCACATATTGAAATATGTAACACTTGCCGTAACGCAGAAGCTGGTTTGACCGAAGACACGGGCGAGCTGGTACCAACTAAAGGATAGCAGGGGGAGCGGCTAAACGAGCCGTGTTTCCACCATCATCGAGGCATTTTGTTTGCACTTCCGCGCGGTGAGCCGGTAGACACGCCCTTGTTCTCGGGCGATGAGGTTTATTCTAGGCCAAGAACAGCGGTTTTTAGCGTTCGCTTTATCGTTTCTGGCTCAAAGGGCTTATCGCAGATCGCGGAGATGCCCGATTGCTGCACGGCAGCTAGGCGACGCATGTCGGGTTCGCTCGTAATCATTAGAATGGGTACGCTTGCCTGGCGGCTGTTCTGCCGGATATGTTCGGTAAATTCCTTTCCGTCCATCTCCGGCATATTGTAATCGGTAACAACGAGGTCGAAATAGTCGTTTTCAATAAATTCGATGCCACGTTTGCCGTTTTCCGCTTCAACGATTTCTTTAACGCCGAAACTCTCGAGAACCCGTCTAACGTGATGGCGTGAAGTGGGGCTATCGTCGACGATAAGGACCCTTAGTTCTTCGATGGGCTGATCCTCCAAGTCCTCGGTGTCGGGTTCTAGAAAGTCAACCGTCGTGAAGAGCGCTTGATTAAGCTGCTGAAGCGCATAGGGTTTGGGAAGGATAGCGATGACACCCGCTTGGCGAAGTGGCGTCAGATAGCGTACGTGCGTTTCGCTCGATATCAACATATAAGGAATACTGGCCAGACTGGGGTTTTGTTTCATGGTCTGAACCAATTCTGTTCCCGTCATGTCGGATAGGTGCATGGAACTTATTACGAGGTCTGGCTCGAATTGCTTCATGCGCTCCAAGGCGGATTTACCTGTCTGGGCGCAGTCTATGTTTATGACGCCCAGTTCTCGTAAGTGCGCCGATATAATCCGTTGTTGGGTGGAGGAGGGTTCAACCAACAAAATTGTAAGCTGATCGATCGTGATGGTTCGCATACTTCTCAGGTCGGTTCCTTGGCCAAGGTGATCATCTGATATCGTGGCTAGCCTGCATTTCTCACCAGGTCCGAGATACCTGATGACAAACCTCATCAAACCATATATTTATATGACGTTAGCGTAGATTCAGCGGTGGAACACGTGGTTATGTGTTGAATCTACTATTATTTATCGGCTCGAGGTTGTGCGGCATTAGCACCGCGCGATATCTCAACAACTCTCGGAAATTACTGAGTTCGACCGGTCTGTTTAGGCCTTATAAAACAGACCGGTAATGACAATGGTGAGCTCCGGGGAGTTGAGAAACTACCCCATCCCCCGTTTTGCTCTGCGCCCCGAAGGGCGAACTACGGGTATTCGTAACTTCCCACGTGGTCTTGGAGCTTCGATCTGCGGAAGATGGGGTATTAGGGCATCGATTTTTGGGTTCTACGTTTCCCCGCGTAATTGTTTCAATATGTCCTCGTTTTCTAACGTCGACGTATCCTGAGTGATTTCTTCGCCGGAGGCGATCGCCCGTAACAGACGTCGCATAATTTTTCCGGAACGCGTTTTCGGCAAGTTGTCCGCATAGCGAATGTCGTCGGGTTTAGCGATTGGACCAATTTGTTCGCCAACCCAATTGCGCAAGGCCGCGGTTAGCGCTTCGTCAATACCTCCGGTGGGGCGCTCGCCTTTTAGCACCACGAAAGCGAAAATGCCCTCGCCTTTGATGGGATCAGGGTGTCCTACAACCGCAGCTTCTGCAACCTTTTCATTGGCCACCAACGCCGATTCAACTTCCATTGTTCCCAGCCGGTGCCCCGATACGTTCAGCACATCGTCGATGCGTCCCATAATCCAGAAATAACCATCTTTGTCCCGCCGCGCGCTGTCGCCCGCGAGATAATACTTTCCGTCGAATTTGCTCCAATACGTATCGACATACCGTTGGTCGTCACCCCAAATCGTGCGCAGCATCGACGGCCAGGGTTTCTTGATAACCAAGTAGCCGCCCTTGTCGGGTTCGGTGATGTCATTGCCCTGTTCGTCGACGACACCGGCGTCAATACCAGGCAATGGTAGGGTGCAGGAGCCGGGTTTCGTCACGACGGCACCAGGAACCGGGGCAATCATATGGGCGCCAGTTTCCGTCTGCCACCACGTATCCACAATAGGGCAGCGTTCTTGGCCGATGATACGGTGGTACCACATCCAAGCCTCTGGATTGATTGGTTCGCCCACGGTGCCGAGCAAGCGCAAGCTCGATAGATCGTACTTGGACGGGATTTCCTCGCCACACTTCATTAGTGCCCGAATCGCAGTGGGTGCGGTATAGAAAATCGTCACCCCATGGCGTTCACACAATGCCCAAAAGCGTCCCGCATCGGGAACGGTAGGGGCGCCTTCGTACATCACGACAGTAGCGCCCACCGCGAGGGGGCCATAGGCAACATAGGAGTGGCCCGTTACCCACCCTACGTCTGCCGTGCACCAGAATATGTCGTCGTCGTGAATGTCGAAAACCCATTTCATAGTGGTGATGGTGTTGAGTAGGTAGCCAGCGCTTGAATGCTGTATCCCTTTGGGCTTGCCGGTGGACCCCGATGTATAAAGCAGAAAGAGGGGCTGCTCGCTGCCCACCCAAACTGGATCACAACTACTGGACTGTCCGGCGATGGCGTCGTGCCACCAAACGTCGCGGCCCTCCGTCCAGGATACGTCGTGCGCCGTGCGCTTAAAGACGATCGATTTTTCAACGGTTGGGCAACCGCGATCCAACGCCTTATCAGCGGCCTGTTTTAGTTCAACGATCTTTCCGCCGCGGAAACCGCCGTCCGCGGTAATAAGCAACTTCGCGCCAGCGTCTTCGATGCGGTCTTTCAAAGACTCGGCCGAAAAACCACCGAACACCACGGAATGGATCGCGCCAATGCGCGCACAGGCCTGCATGGCAATGACCGCTTCCGGAATCATTGGCATGTATATCACCGCACGATCGCCTTTTTCAATACCGTTGGCTCTAAGCGCGTTGCCAAAACGGCAGACTTCGCGGTGAAGCTCGGCATAGGTTAACGTGCAAACGTCGCCTTTTTCACCTTCGAATATTATTGCGGTTTTTCCGCTCTTGGCATCTAAGTGACGATCGAGGCAGTTGTAAGACACATTAAGCATTCCATCTTCGAACCAGCTAAAGTGCGGGGCGTTATCCGAATTGAGAATGGTCTCGAATGGACTCTGCCAGCTAATTTCCTGGCGGGCTAGGTTAGCCCAAAAGCCTTCATGGTCCTGTTCGGCTTGGCGTTTTAGTGCCTCCAAATCTCCCATGTTTTTGATCCGAGCTGCGGTTGTAAACTCCGCGGTCGGCGAGAACTGACGGTCTTCCTGAAGAATAGAGTCAATGTTCTCCCTGGTCATAACCTCCCTCCCATTTTTTTGCTTTGAAATTTATGTTGCAACATTATGTTAGCAGGGGTAGTGCGCTTGCGCACGATAATTGTCTTGCAGTGATATCGCGATTCAATGAAATGCCACAACGCAATTGATGGGCCCGGACGAAAAAACTGTGAGCCGGTTCACAGAATAAGAAAATTTATTCGTAGTTGGCGTAGAAGGGTAAAATATTTGCCTTAAACGTCGATAAAAAACTGGGCACTGAGATGACAATTCTCATCTCAGTGTCAGTGTATAATACGCGGTGCGTTTCGGAGCAAAGTGTAGGGCAAGGAGATGAAAAGGGCGAAAGGATATACTATCCATCGAGTTGCATGGCGCTTGGTTTGCTTTTTTGCTGCATGTTTTTGTCTAAACTCCGCGTATTGGCCACGACTTGGGTTTAGCCCGCATTTCTCACCAATACGAGGGATGATCGCGTAGGGATTCGCCCCGAGGTGGGGTGAAGACTAACCCAGCGTCATCGGGCCTGGTGATAAATACGGGTTAGAACTTGCGCGAGCAAAAACAGTCTAAAATTTAACGTAGTAGCCCGTTGGACTTTGGGTGAATAGCGACGGTACCGCAGGTTTTTGTGGTAATTTTACAGAGTATCGACGGAGTAGTAATGTTAAAGAACGACGGCAAACTAGTTGTAGAGAGTGTTGTGGAGGACGGACGGCGTTTCCGGCCGAGCGACTGGATTGAGCGCATCTCGACGACCTTGGCGAGTTTCGGTCCGGATCATCGTTTGGTATATTCGGATAGCGTACGGCCCGAATTGGTTAACGGAGAGAAATGCCTTGTAGTAGACCAATCGCTGCGACACAGCAATCCCGCCGCCTACGAATATATTGTCCAATTCGTCCGCTCTAATCGCTTAAGAACGCGCGAAGAGTGAGCCGGGCGTAAAAGAGACTGAAGCAGAGAATAAAAAGCCTCGTGCAGTGACTAAAGGTTCTTTGTAAACTGTAGCTATTGTCCTACCCTTGCCGGACCCAACGCCAACATCCGTCCGCCGCCGCGGATGATCAAACTCCGCAATTTCAGAAAAACCGGAACCGGTGAGCCGCTAGCCGGGATTTCTCTCGCCCGATCGTCGCGAGGGCGCCCGGATCTGACAAGAAATCCGGGCTAGGTGTTACGCTGTTTTTCCCGGATTTCATCCAGGGTTTTACAGTCTATGCACAGCGTCGCAGTGGGTCGCGCTTCTAAACGGCGAATACCAATTTCGATACCGCAACTCTCACAGTAACCGTACTCACCGTTGTCGAGTGTATCGACGGATTCGTCGATTTTTTTGATCAGTTTGCGTTCACGGTCCCGTGTTCGCAACTCCATAGTAAAGTCCGATTCCTGGGTCGCACGGTCATTGGGGTCGGGAAAGTTAGCTGCCTCGTCCTGCATATAAGTCAGTGTGCGGTCAACCTCTTCCATTAATTCTTTTTTCCACGCCCCAAGAATATGACGAAAATGCGCTATTTGATTTTCGTTCATATACTCCTCGCCCTTTTTCTCTACGTAGGGCTCGATACCACTGTAACCCTCCAGGGCTGACGAAGCCTGTGTGGGTGCCGTGGCGGACTTCGCCGCGGTCTTCTTCGTGGTCGGGGCCGTCTTCTTCACTGCCGTTGAAGACGAACTAGTGGTCGCCGTTGATTTCTTTTCCGCCGCCTTCTTTTTCGACGCGGACTTCTTCTTCGTCACTGGCATTGTCACGCCTGTCTCCGTAAAAAAGCAATCATCTATACCAAAATTGGCGCAATTGCGCAATATTCTGCCGTCCTCGGGCATCCAGTTATAATCGGACGGAATCAGCATTTTCTTAAAGCAAACTTGGCTTCGTCCGGGGGGGGTTAGAGATAACATTTTGATTTTATGGTAAACTTTCATCGGCGGTTAGTCATTCAATAGTGTATGCGGTGAAAAACTTAGGGTATGCAGTACGAAGGATTAATTTCTAACGTTGATGGCGCCCTTAGCTGGCGCTGAGCGTAACAATGGGCGGTTAAGGGCCGCGGAAAGAAACTATTATCCAACCTTGCTTGTCTTTTTGCTCAACGTCTGCGTTACGGCAAGTGGCGTATATTCCACTATGCGCCACTTGCCGCGCCTTGAATCTGAGCAAAAATTCGGCGCAATCTTTAGGATATTTATTATTTTCCGCGGCCCTAATGTATCCTATGAACGAGAGAAGACACACAACGAAAGCCACAACGGTTTGGATTATTCATGAGTGCTGTTAACAGTTACCCGCTACATATCGCGAGGCGAATGGCAGACATCGCGCCGTTTCATGTAATGGATTTGCTGGCGCGCGCGCGCGCGTTCGAGACCCAAGGGCGGTCAATGATTCATATGGAAATTGGTGAACCGGATTTTGTATCGCCCGCGCCATTAATCGAGGCGGCCCAGCAAGCCCTAAGAGAGGGGCATACCCACTACACCCCCGCGGTAGGGTTGGCGCCTTTGCGTGAAGCCATTAGCGCGTTTTACGCGGAGCAATACAAGGTTGATGTGGCGCCGGAACGAATTGTGATAACGCCGGGGGCATCGGGAGCACTGCAACTCGTCTTGGGCGTGTTGGTAAATCCTGGCGAGCAGGTGCTCATGGCGGACCCAGGGTACCCGTGTAATCGTCATTTTGTGCGTATGGTCGAAGGAGAACCGGTTGGAATCCCCGTAGGTGCCGAGACCGAGTATCAATTAACCGCGGAACAGTGCGCAGAGCATTGGCAGTCCAACACCGTTGCGGTGATGCTCGCGTCGCCGGCCAATCCGACCGGGACATTAGTGCCCGAAGCTTCGATGCGGGATATCATCACTTTAGCCAAAAAGCGCAGGGGGCGTGTCATCGTCGATGAAATCTATCATGGCCTGATTTACGAAGGGCACGCTCAAACGGCTCTCGCCTACTCCGACGATGTTTTTGTCATAAATAGCTTTTCGAAATACTTCGGGATGACGGGTTGGCGAGTTGGCTGGTTAGTGGCCCCAACAGGTTATGTGGCTGAAGTCGACAAGCTGGCGCAGAATATTTTTCTTGCCGCATCAACCCCCGCCCAATATGCGGCGCTGGCAGCGTTCGACTCGGATACCGTGGAGATACTGGAACAACGCCGACAGGAATTTAAACGACGCCGCGATTATTTATTACCCGCGTTGCGTGAGTTGGGATTTACGATTCCAGTAGTGCCACAAGGCGCTTTCTATCTTTACGCCGGCTGCGAACGCTTTAGCGATGACAGCTACACTTTGGCCCATCGCTTGCTGAACGAAGCGGGTGTGGTCATTACACCCGGTGTTGATTTCGGCCACCACGCGCCTGAAAAACATGTACGGTTTGCCTACACGACCAGTATGGCGAACCTGCGCGAGGGGGTAACGCGTCTAAAGAACTTTCTCGCGTTATGACTCATTAGGTTGGTGATCCCTGTCGGCGAACTCCTCAACCCACATGGCCGTTGCCCCCGCGACCGCGGCGGGGATGACAAAGAAGTTAACCAGCGGGATCATTGTCGCTATCATGGTAGCGCCGCCGAAACCTAAGGACATGCCCCGTTTCTCAGCCAGGCGACTACGTACTCCGGTAAAACGAATGCCATGGTTCCCCATGGGGTAGTCGGCATATTCCAGCGCTAACAACCAGGCACCGAATATCAGCCAAAGCAGCGGTGCCGCGACATTAACGAGGGGGATGACAAATAATAACAGCAGCGGCAACGCCCGCGTCGCCATATAGGCGAGTTTTTTTAGTTCCTGTACGATGCTCGCGCTCATTTCTTTTAACAGACTGCTGAAGCTGGTGCCGCTGTCGGGTGGACGGCCGGTGAGATGGCGTTCAACGGCTTCCGCTAACAGCCCGTTGAATGGCGCGCTCAGCAGATTTGCGATAAGCGTGAACGTGTAAAACACCACGACGAGGGTGCCAAGCACGAAAATTACCCATAGCAGCCAGGCGAGCCATTGCAGCCATTCGGGTATATCCGGCATTATCCATGCAACCAACGCGTCAAATTGGTTGACACCGTAGGCGATAATGGAAATAAACAACACCATATTGATCAACAGCGGAACGATGACGAAGCGCCGTATCCGTGGGCGACTAATGAGTTTCATGCCGCGCAC
>CALZJI010000390.1 GCA_945787615.1 uncultured Chromatiaceae bacterium
CGAGCGAGGCCCGTCGGCGGGTCGGCGCGCTCGGCCGGGCGGGTAATCATCTCATGCAATTGCCCAATACGCGGCGCCATAAGCGGGTAGTTGGCCTCGTTCCCACGCTCCCGCGTGGGAACGAGGTGCAAAGCAAAAGACCATGGAAATGAAGCGGTGGCGGTTAAGGCACCCGCTTTCCGGGTTTCGGCCGTTTGACGGACATGCCAATCCAAGTACGCGAAGTATTTTAATTACCGCCGTGTTGGTACGTCCCCATGAGCTGGGTTTCGGCCAGGATCGAGCCCGCCATGGCTTGCTCCAACGCGGTCTTGGTTGGAGCACCTAGATCCGGCAGAATTTTGCCGAGCGCATAGAGTTTAAAGAAATAGCGATGCCTTCCGATGGGCGGGCACGGTCCACCATACCCGATTTTACGCCAGTCATTGGTTCCTAGTCTTGACCCTGGCGGCAATGTCGCCGACGTAATTGCCTCCGCTAAGCCTGTCGTCTCAGGCGGGATGTTATAAAGAACCCAGTGAACCCACGTCATTTTCGGTGCTTCTGGATCAGGCGCGTCAGGATCATCGACGATAAGCGCCAGGCTTTGCGTGCCATTGGGTGCGCCGGACCAACTTAAAGGAGGAGATACATCTTCATCGTCGCAGGTGTAGCGGCTCGGGATGGTCTCTTTATGGGTAAAAACAGAGGAACTAAGCGTAAAGGTCATCGCTACTCTCCTTGTTATTGTCTTGCACGTCGCGTCGCTTTACCGCTGCGCAGCCCGTATTCCATCAGAATCCCTATTGGCTTGGGTAGGCTAGGCGCACATTACCTCGCAATCCACCCGTCGACGAAATTTGCCACTACATGATAACGTGTTTTAGTGTTCACTTAGAAAGTCTTTCAAGCCGTTTATATACTGTTGACCGCTGACCAGGAATCCATCGTTGTGCCCACCGCGTAATGTCAGCAATTGCTTTGGGTCGTTAGCGTTGGAAAACAGGCGTTCGGCATGTTCGAACGGAATAATTTCATCATCTCGGCTGTGTATAACTAACACAGGTATTTTCACGGCCTGAAGAAAGGTTTTTGTATTGTATTGCAGCCGGGCTATCCATCGTACGGGGACCAAAGGATAAAGCTGCGCCGCGAGATCAGGCACCGAAGTAAACGCTGACTCAATAATCAGAGCTCTTGGTGTGTGCCGCGAAGCCAGATAACTGGCGATGGACGCGCCCAACGAGCGGCCGAAAATAACAATATCCTGCGGCACTACGTTTCGCTGTTGCGTCAAATAAGTCCATGCGGCGTCGGCATCCCGGTAGGTTCCCTCTTCGCTAGGCTTCCCTTCGCTTTTTCCGTAACCTCGATAGTCGAAAATGAAGATATCGAAGCCTAATTCATTGAAAATCTTGATGGAGTCGAGCCGATGCGAGATATTACCGGCATTACCATGGAGAAACAGCAGAACGCCATCTGATTGCTGCGCCCTAATATACCAGCCGTGGAGTTTAATCCCGTCATTGGCGCTTATGGTCACGGATTCGTAGGCAATTCCTATACTATCGGGCGTCGCAACAAGGCTGCGTGTGGGAATGTTTGGATAATAGACGAGGCTAGATTGAGTAAAGAATAGAAATATGACGAATAGAACGTACGCTCCAACGACGAGCTGTAACACCGGCCAGAAGCTATTCATCGCTCAACTACGTTATCGTTAGCGTGCATTGGCCGTGAGAATGTGGAGCGTGGTCCAGCGGACCAAAAAATAACGCGCAAACGCGTCCCAGCGACCCGGGAATGAGCACACCTCGAACCCTCGATACGGGCAAAGAAAAAAGAGAGCGGCAAAACGATTCTCCCTATGCCATTTTCGAATAGACATCGTGTAGCACCTGCTGGCTTACACTAATCTCGTAGTCTTCTTTCAGTCGAGCCGCAGCTTCCTCCATGGAGCGCGGCTTCGGTTCCATATCGTTTATGAACACCTGAACATCTTCGATCACCGCCCACGGATAGGTTAACCACCGCCAAGTAACGATTTCAAGCGCATAAAAGTCGGGTTTCAGTGCAGAGACTTGCTTGTGGTGTAACACGGCAATCTTGGTTGCAGCCGGAGAAAAGGACTTGATGTGCTCTAATGCCAAGGCAAGGGTATCACCCGTATCGCTGACGTCATCCACGATCAATACGTTCCGACCTTTCACATCGGCGCACAGCGGGGAAGATAAACGGGCGTATTTTTCCATGTGTGCCCCCGCCGTATAGTGTGTAATACGGATACTCTCTAAATTAAAAAGGTCCAAAAAATCACAGAGCAACCTCGCCGGAACAAAGCCTCCGCGCGCTATCGCCACAATGACATCGGGCCGAAACGCGCTTGACATTATGTCATGGGCAAGTTTTCGGGATAATTCATCAACCTGTTCCCAGGAAACCAGTTCACACTCGAACGGCTTATTCACTGCATCTACCTTCTTGCCCCTTCTGGGTGCGTTTATAGAAAACTGGCATACGCGCGTGCCATCGAATCATGCCGTTTTCCCCTTCCGGAAGTGATTCGTGCGCACCGATCGCAAGCGCACCGCGAACGGCCAAATTCGCCTTAAACATATCGAGAGCCGCCTTCTGTTTTTCGAGGTCAAAATAGGTAAATACTAAATTGCGACAGAGAATAAAATCGAGCGGTTTCTCAAACGACGCACTCAAAATATCTTCTCTCCGAAAAACCGGCCCATTTCGATAGGCTTCACGCAAGCAGTACTCGCCGTCAGTTCTTAAAAAGGCGTCATCGCGCCACACGCCAGGAAGTTCTTTAAGACTACTAAAAGGATAACAAGCTGTCACGGCCCGTTGGATCAAAACGCCGTCAATATCTGACGCCACAAGCCAGAGTTCCATACCTGGGAACTGCCGCATTAGCACCATGTGCCATAGTAAGCTTAGGCTATAGGCCTCTTCACCCGATGCACACCCAGCACTCCAACACCGTATGACGCTATCTCCGCGTTGCCGGGCACGGCGAGCAAGGGCTGGAAGCACGTCCTCAGAAAGAAACTCAAAAAACCTGCGATCGCGATAAAAGCGAGATATGGTGACACGGCAGCATTCCTCCAACACCCCCCATTCGCAAGAGTCATGCTGCAAATAAATCCGATAAGCATCGATATCCGACTGACCGAGTTCAGACATACGCCGCGCGATACGTTTACATACCTGAGCTCGCACTTTGCGATATCCCGTCCAGTTCAGGTGCAAACGAGGCAAAGCCCACTGGAGAAAATGAACGCATTTATCATCGTTCAAAACTGGACCATCCGTATCGTTAATTTGTTTATTGTTAGGCCGACTAAAGATACCGCTCATCAAGCAGGCATAACGCACGAAATAAACCTTGTGTCAGCTGGGCAAGTTTTTTGTAGTCAAGTTTTTCCGGCGTATCCTCGGCACTATGATAGAACGGATACCGATAGAATGCCGTATCGGTAATCATCAAGGCTCGATAGCCTTGTGCCCAAAACGAGGCATGGTCGCTCCACCCAACTCCGGGAACAAATGCGGGCGATGCAACCGATTCAACCGGAAAATCTGTCGATGCTTGAAACGCCGCTTTGAACTTGCGCAACACCCGCCGCGAGCTGAGGTTCGCCACAAAGGCAACAAAGTGTGCGGTGTCCGGATAGAAAAAGCGAAATAGTGGGGGATAGCGTTGGCTACCCCGTTCGCCGCAGTAGTACCCGATTGTCTCCAATGCGATCATAAGATCTATTTGATCACCGTTTTGTTTCGCGGATTCCGCGTAAAAGCGGCTCCCTTGCTCATTGGAATAAAAAAAAGGCGGCTCCTCATTAACGAACGCAACAAAGCGCACGCTACGGCGGGGTCGTATAGAACGAAACAAACAAGAAAGTTCTAACAACACGGCTACACCGCTGGCATTGTCGTTGGCACCGGGGCTGCCCATGACCGAATCGTAGTGCGCACCGACTATGATACACGGCTGTTTCGCGCGACTGCCCTTTTGAGTCACTTCCAAGTTGCTACTTACTATCTTGCGGACCCTATAATCTTGCGAAACAACCGCGTAACCTTGAGTTTCCCAGGTTTTCCTCAGGTACGCCGCTGCTGCATGCAACTCATGGGGGCAAAAAACGTTTCGCTCCCCGATGTGTTCCGCTAAACAATACACGTGTTGTCGTAGCTTGGCTTCGAGCTCCATCGACGTGCCTAGTTATCAAATCCAGATTCACCTAAGGGCTCGCGAAAAAATAACTTACGATTTTCGCATCCCATCTTCGGGCCATCTTTGACCAATCCTCAATCGCAAAATCCTCGAATTAGCCGGGCTAGTCCTGCGGTCTTGCTCAATCGGATTGTCCA
>CALZJI010000391.1 GCA_945787615.1 uncultured Chromatiaceae bacterium
CGCCCGCCTGGCAAGGCGCGAAAACGCAGGAATATGCGCATATTTCAAGTTTTCGCAACGCAGCCAGGCGGGATGCATCGATGTTCAAAATGTGAAGTTATTTTTGCGCGAGTCCTTAGTATAAATCATTGTTTTGTTGTTGCGTAACCGTTGGATTGTTTATTCGACGTGAGTATCCTTCTCGCTAAGTCGCCCGGATGGCGCCCGCGGAATCCGGGGACGACGGTTTGGACACTCACCGTTTCCGCAGGCTCCGTTCAGGCTCCTCTGCTTTACGTACCGGCATTGCAACACGCCACACAGTTAAGAGAACAGAATAAAGCGGCTATCTGCCGTTAACCGTACGTATCGTTGCGATGGTTAGGTTACACTTTTTAGCTCACCGATTGTCAGAAAGCGCTACGCGGACCCTAACCCGCGCAGCACGTGTTCTCCATCATGTTGACTCGGGGTTTAGGCCATGCTCGGGCGACCGTAGCCATGCTTGGATGGCGTGTTTGCTCTGTAATATTCCCTTGTAGCGCAATGTATCCTCGCTCATGGTATCAATGGCATTGCCTAGGCAGCGAAGCCTGGTGCCGTCGAGGGTCGCGATATCCGTAAAATAGGTTCTTATGGTGAAGATAAACGCCTTAATGGCGGGAATGCCGGTCAGTGTCTGGCGTTCCACGCGCAGATACAGCTCGGGAGCGCTAGGTTCAAACGAGCGACCACGCCAACTCATTACGTCGCCAAAATCGTCAGGCGGTTCGGGGTGATGGTTGAGGTGTGTATCGGTCGCCAATCCCCACGCAAAGCGTACGTACGTGCCGGGTTGGGTTAAACGCGCAACAAGCGGTCGAATTTGGCGAGCGATTCTGTCGAAGTGAGGGACGGGATCATGAATTTCCGTGAAGCGCTTACCGATCTTCTGCTCTGCCGCCCAATGATTCGGAAAGCACAAATGCAGCGCCGTTAAAACGTCTCCATTATCGTCAGGAACAACGGTTACAGCAATATCTTCCTGGATCTGGCAGGCGAGCGCATCCAATGCCGAAACGTACGGTGGGGAGATCGACGCTGGCGCCGGGTGCATGGCCTCGACCCAATCGTATTGGGGGTTAAAGACCAGCGTCTCATCGCTTAAACGACAATGAAGCAGGCGATTGCCATCCTTATTC
>CALZJI010000392.1 GCA_945787615.1 uncultured Chromatiaceae bacterium
ACATCCCTGTAGGCAAGGCTTCCGCGTCCTGCTCACGCCCCTTGCCTACGTCCCTGTAGGCAACGCGGCCAGGCGAGATGGATCGGTGTCCAAAATGTGAATTGATTTTGACGCGAGCCCTTAGCACGATTGAGTCGAACGGTAGAGAATATATAGATATGTCGCGGGCACAGTTACAACAAGGCCAAAATTTGTGGCAAAATCGCATCCAGCAGTTTTTCAGGCGCGGAGCGCAAGCTGTAAATCGAGTTGCTCATGAACGAGCCGAGCACTATGCGGACGAACCCATGAATGGGCCTTGATGGCGCCCTATCGCCGCGGTAACGCTGGTGAGGCAAAATAGGGAAATTGGTATTACGTTAGAACGGTTACGACAATTGATTAAAGAAGCGTACAATGTCGGCGGACAGATGTTCGCTAATCGGCTCAATAAAAATCTCAAGCACCTGAGCCGCTGGCTCAAGCGGGAGCACATCCACTGTTACCGCTTGTACGACGCGGACATGCCCGAGTATGCCATCGCCGTTGACGTCTATGAGGGTTCGGATTACGCCAAGCAACGCTGGGTTCACGTGCAAGAGTACGAGGCTCCCGGAAGTGTCGATAACGAGAAAGCGAAACAACGCCTCAACGATGCCCTTACCGCCATACGTCACGTATTAGCGGTCAAGGACCAACAGTTGTTCGTAAAGACCCGTCGACGACAGAAAGGTCGCGGGCAATACGAAAAACTGTCGACCAGCAAGCACTTTCACCAAGTCATCGAAGGCGGCATTCGTTTTCTCGTCAATTTCGAAGACTATCTCGACACCGGCCTTTTCCTTGATCATCGCATCACTCGCAACTTCGTTGCGAAGCTGGCTCACGGCAAACGCTTTCTAAATCTGTTTTCCTACACCGGTAGCGCCACCGTTTATGCAGCAAGCGGCGGCGCGTCGTTAACCACCACGGTAGACATGTCCAAAACCTACCTCGCATGGGCCAAACGCAACATGGCATTGAATGGATTCGAGGGCAAAGAACACGAGTTTGTGCAAGCAAACTGCCTCGAATGGCTGGACAAAATGGCGGGAAAACGTCGATATGATCTGATTTTCCTCGACCCGCCTAGCTTTTCGACGTCCAAACGCATGGACACGACGTTCGATGTCCAGCGCGATCACGTGGCACTTATCGAGAATACAGCCCGCCTCCTTTCAAGCGACGGCATCCTGATCTTTTCCAACAACCTGCGCCGTTTTAGAATGGACCGCGAATCCCTCTCGGGATTCACAATTAAAGACATCACTAAGGCAACCTTACCCAAGGACTTTGAACGGAATTCGAAAATACATAACTGCTGGGAGATTCGTAGGCCTTAGGAAGGGAAGTAGTGAGCCTTGTTCACCGTATAAAGCTGTCGTTTTAACGGCGATACCGCGCGATTCTAGTCCGCATTTCTCATGGGCTCCACCGTAAACAGGGACTTCCAAAGCAGAAGTAAGCTTACTCGTGATCGGCGCAACGACAGAGGCCATCTGATCCGAATGGCACTTACTTAAGCCAAAATGTAGGGTGGGTTAGCGTCTTTTTGCGTAACCCACCACGCGTTACGTAGCAACGCAACCTGTTTTTTTTTGAGTGCCTTGCGGCACGACTGGTGGGTTACGGCGCAAAAAGACGCGCCTAACCCACCCTACATCGGCTATAGAATCGCTTAAGTAAGTGCCATTC
>CALZJI010000393.1 GCA_945787615.1 uncultured Chromatiaceae bacterium
CTATTCATACAGTTGGGGTTATTTTTATCCTCACTCAACGCGCGAGATGTTCTAAGGCTTTTTTTTGTTTTATAGAAAACCCTCCGAACGGCGATGCCTTCAGGACAACATTCGAACGCGACGCAATACACCTCGATTGCGTGTCGTCGTTAACGGCGCGCAAAGAGGACGATCAACCGCCCACGCCTACCCGCTGTTAACGTCAGAGAGTGCGTCTCCCTAAGCCAGTTAAAGGGCGAAGGGCGGGTCGGGCCCCGAAGCGGGGCCCCCAGGTCTATCGAGATGTAATCAAATCAGCAAATAAAAAGGAACACACTACGACGAGCGATATCCCTACTACAATGTGCGTGAGATCTTTGGCGAAATTAAATTCCCTGAGTTTGGTTTGATTAGACATAGTTCTTCCCCTCCGATATCGTTTTTCCCGCGAAAAGAGTCATTTTCGACTCACCTCACTCGGAAGGTGCGATGACCTCCTACCGCCAACCGCACCCCGATAGACTTAAGCATAGACCACTATCGCGAAGCATCAAGGCCCGGTAGGTGGGCAACGTTACACGAACAACAGACGCTGATGTAATATATTGATTATAATTGATTTTTTATGTGAATTTTTTTCTCTGTTTCAAGGCAGGAGTGTGGAAATTTACATCGGACCGCACACTCGATCGAGTATACCGAGCGACGTCAACTACTTGAGAGAAGCGCAGTCGAAAAACGAAGACTCGAACGGGCAGGCAAGGACTATCGCCGTGAAACCAATTTTATGCCAAACGTTTTCCTCGCCGTACTAAGACGATATTGAGGAATAGACACAGCGCCTGCCGTTGCTGAATGTTGCTTCTTTCAGATGGGTAATGCCCGATCCCTATCGAGTCTTGTTTGCAGGTATTAGCACAGCTAGGAACGGACCAACCGCGTAATGCACCACGTTAGGGGCATCTACCGAAAGGTTTCAACAACAACTATTCTTCCTATTGCGTTCGGGAGATCAAATAAACTGAAACGCCGAACAAGACCACAGATACCAACCAGCTTAGGTAAACAGCCGCGGCAATGGCAAGCAAACCAACGATTAATGACGCCACCCCTAATGTCGCATCGGTCATTTGTTCATCCACCAGAACCCCTCCTGTCAAGTTGCTACGCGATTAATAACGCTACCGTCTCACCGAACTATCCATATGAACTGTGACGTTTTTCCTAAAACTCGTACAATTCAAAGATCCGACACCTCCGAAAATTCAGGCCGCGCAAGCCTCGGTGTTACATCTCTCCAACTTCTCGGCACGCCATCGTCAGTTTAACGCCATTCTAGTTGGTGATCCGCCGACTTAACGGGTACGAAAAAACGGAAAACCGCCCACCTATACGCCCAGGTAGACAAGTAATCTCAGGACTAGCCCCACGATCAAACTCGGCTCACGGCGACGGCCCCAATTGGCAACTATCTCACCCGTTGATAATTTTAATATAGTAAAAAAGTCAACTATTGCCAATCGGTCTATAGCCTAAACCTCGTTTTGCGAATTGGGCGCTTGTTGCAGCGCGTAAGCGCGCAGAACCCTTCGTGCATTGAACCAAACTGAAAATTACAGTTGATCTGAAGAAGCGAGCTGGCGTACCCTAAACTGACCATGAAAAAATGGATTTTTTGCGCCTCCAATAAGACAAAATACATCGCCAAACCGCTGTGGTGTACTGCGCTAGCCTTACTTCTCGCCCACTGCGCATCGCCCTTTGTGGGATTAGCCAATACGGTATCTGGGGCCGTACTCAATCAAAATGACCCTGAAACGGTTGCGGCGGGCGCACCCGCGTATCTGATATTGATCGACGGACTTATCGAGGGCGAACCCGACGACGAAAGCTTGCTTGTCGCCGGCGCAAAACTCTATAGTACGTACGCAGCGGTGTTTATCGACGACGCGGAGCGCGCCCGCCGCTTAACGGCTAAAGCACGTCACTACGCGTCCCTTGCACTCTGCGAGCGTAATGATTCATTTTGTAGCGAAAATACCCAAAGCTTCGATGACTTTGCCAACAACCTCGTCTCGCTCTCCGAAGATGACGTACCTGCCGCGTACGCCCATGCGGTAGCCTGGGGCGCATGGATTCAAGCTAACCGGGAGGATTTTAGGGCAGTGGCCGAGTTGCCCAAGCTCGAAGCGCTACTCACGCGTCTTGTCGCATTGGACGAGGCCTACGACGACGGAGGCGCGCACCTCATGCTCGGCATCATCGCTACGCGTTTACCCGCTGCGCTAGGCGGCCGTCCTGAAGAAGGCCGCGCTCACTTCACACGCGCCATCGAGCTTTCGCAGGGGCGAAACCTAATGATAAAGGTACGATTTGCTGAGAAGTACGCACGCCTCGTCTTCGACCGC
>CALZJI010000394.1 GCA_945787615.1 uncultured Chromatiaceae bacterium
AAAAAAAGGAAGGATGAAATGACTTTTCTGCAAAATCTTAAGGTTAGGACAAAAATTATGATCGTATTGGCGCTTCCCTTAGCGCTGATGACGGTGTTGGCGTTCGTCTCGATTAGTGCATTAACGAGTATCGAGCACGAGCTTCTAGACATTAAGGATCAAGATATCCCCTTGACGGAAAACATAACGAAAATAACAGAGCACCAATTGGAGTTGGGAATTCTGTTTGAGCGGGCGTTACGTTTTGCTGAAATGATGGGCTCGGACAAAGAAGCAGCCAAGCATTACAAAGAAAATGAGCACGAGTTCGAAGTGCGTGGCAAGCAACTGCTAGAAGAATTCCATGAAGCGGAAAAACTGGCGTCCGTCGCCGTAGAGAACGCGCGTGACGAAACGGCCCGCAAGGAGTTTCAACATATCCTCTCCGAGCTCAAAGCAGCGGAGAAGCAGCTCGAGACCTATGAAAAACATGCGCTGGAGTTGTTTCACGAAATCGACAATGGGCATATGGAAAAGGCGCATTCGTTAATCGAGGGTGTCGAGGGCGAACAAGAAGAGGTGATACATCACCTGGAAGAAATACTTACGGAAATCGAGAAATTTACCCATCATGCCGTAGAGACGGTAGAGGAGCACTCCGAAAGCGCAATAACGACCGTATTAACGAGCGCATTTGGCGCAATAACGCTCGGTTTGTTATTTGGTTGGATTGTGTCGCGGGGCATTACAGGGCCACTGACTGAGATGTTAGCGGCCGCTGAAGAACTGCGCGACGGCGATGGCGATCTAACCCGCCGGTTGCCGGATTTCGGTAAAGACGAAGTTGGCCAGACTGCCGTGGCGTTTAATGGTTTTGTTGAGAAAATACAAGGCGTGTTGGCGGAAGTGAAAGAAGCGGTGGACAATATGGCCAGCGCGTCTGGCCAAGTCAGCGCTACCTCGCAAAGCCTGAGTCAGGGTGCAGCAGAACAGGCCGCAAGCGTTGAAGAAACCAGTTCCGCTTTGGAGGAAATGACCTCCTCTATAAGCGGCAACGCCGAAAACGCACGGGTGACCGATGGTATGGCCACCAAGGCCGCCAAGGAGGCCGAACAAGGTGGCGAGGCGGTGCGCGAAACCGTTGGTGCCATGACCAATATCGCTGATAAGATCAGCATCATAGAGGACATCGCCTATAAGACTAACCTTCTGGCCTTAAATGCGGCTATCGAGGCGGCGCGCGCCGGCGACCACGGTAAAGGTTTCGCGGTCGTCGCTGACGAGGTGCGCAAACTGGCTGAGCGCAGCCAAGTGGCGGCCCAGGAGATTGGCGGTTTGGCGGGAAATAGCGTAAAAATCGCCGAAAGCGCGGGTTCGCTTTTAAGTGAGATTGTTCCAAGTATCCGTAAAACAGCCGATTTAGTTCAGGAGATTTCGGCCGCGTCCAACGAACAGGCCTCGGCAGTGGGGCAGGTTACCGGGGCGATGGGCCAGTTGGATAAGGTCGCGCAACAAGGCGCCGCCGCGTCAGAAGAGTTGGCGGCGACCTCCGAAGAACTCAGCGCACAAGCGGGACAACTGCGAGACGTTATCGGCTTCTTCAAACTTGGAGAGCGCGACCAATACCAATTTGAAGGCCACAGAAGACCTGCTGTTAGGGAAGAGTATGCCGACGAAACGTTGGAGGAAGCAGGGGCGGAAGCAGTTTCGGATTCCGAATTCGAAAGTTTCTAGAGGGGAGCATGACCGATGACTGAGGTGACCCAAAGTCAAGCAACTGGCGATACCCCACCTCTGGTGGGCAACGGCGGATCGTTGGAGGGCGAGTCGACTCAAACGGATAAGTTCCTAACATTCCTGTTGAGCGGCGAGGTATACGGTTTCGAAGTCATGTGTATCAAGGAACTCATTGAATACACAACCGTGACGCGGGTGCCGTTGGCACCCTCCTTTATCCGCGGGGTGATCAACTTGCGGGGCAGCGTGGTGCCCATTATTGATCTGGCGGCGCGGCTGGGCAAAGACAGCCACGAAAAAACCAGGAGAACCTGTATTCTAGTCCTTGAAGTACACGTTGAAGGCGAGCCCGTGGACATCGGCGTTGTGGTTGATGCCGTAAATCAAGTGCTCGATCTATCGGATAACGACATTGAAGCAACGCCCCCTTTCGGCTCCGATATCCGGCCCGAGTTCATTCAGGCGATGGCATGCGTTGGAAAACAATTCGTTTATTTGTTGAACGTGGATCGTGTGCTGGCGCTCGAGGAACTGGCGGATATAGACGTATGGCAGGCGTGACAAAGGCTAGAACACGTTTACCTCATGTCGCCCAGTGCGCGTAAGCTTGAGCTTTAACTATGCTGTGATGTTACGAGATATCGTATGTTGTACGAAATTACGGACGAAGAGTTCGAGAAAATTCAGCAGTTATTTTTTAAGCTGACCAGCATCAAACTCACTGTATCGAAAAAGTCGCTCGTTAGCGGACGCTTAGCGAAGCGTCTACGACATTACGACGTTAGTAGCTTCGATGGCTACTTTCGTATTGTTATGGACAGCCCGGCCGAGATGCAGATCATGCTGGATTTGCTCACGACCAATGAGACGTCTTTCTTCCGCGAGAATAATCATTTCGATTTTCTCAAGACAAAGGTACTGCCTGAACGAAACAAAATGTCACCCTTTCGCGTTTGGAGCGCGGCGTGCTCGTCCGGGCAGGAGCCCTACTCCATCGCAATGGTGCTGGCTGACGTCTTAGGAGAGGCTCGCTGGGAGGTGATGGCGACGGATATTAGTACACGGGTGCTGGAAACCGCGCAGACTGGACTTTATCCCCTGGAGACTGCGGAGAAAATCCCGCCCCGTTACTTACACAAGTATTGCATGAAAGGTGTTCGTTCCCAGGAAGGCCAATTTGTGATGAGCCGGTCCTTGCGCGACCGCATTAAATTTCGACATGTCAATCTCAACGGCGACGTCCCGGAGTTGGGTCTTTTTGATGTAATTTTTCTACGCAACGTGATGATTTATTTCGATCAAGAGGTGAAAAGAAAGCTTGTGGATAAGCTTCTTTCGCGCCTAAAATCGGGGGGATACTTCTTCGTTGGTCATTCGGAGTCATTGAGTAATGTGTCGGAAAAATTCAGGCTCGTGGTGCCGGCGGTCTACCAAACGCGCTAGATTGAATAGAGAAAACTGGTGCGGTGAAAGATAAATCGGGCCCCATATATCTCGAACACACTATGAGAAAAGCTAAGCCGTTGCGTGTCTTGTATCGCCTCCACGTATTTTCGGAAATGGACCTTGGTCGTACGAGCAAGGGTCGTTCGATAGGAGGAGCGAAAAGAGGCGGTAATTATGGCTAAGATTCATGCGTTAATCGTCGACGACTCGGCCGTATTGCGGCAGGTGATGGCTCACGTTTTAGGCCAAGATCCCGATTTTGAAGTGGAAAGCGCGCAAGACCCGATTTTTGCGATGCGGCGCATGGCAAAAAGATGGCCGGATGTCGTGGTGTTGGACGTCGAAATGCCGCGTATGGATGGCATCACCTTTTTACGCAAGATCATGGCCGAACGACCCACGCCGGTAGTGATGTGTTCAACGCTGACTGAAGAGGGGACGCAGACGACCCTGGATGCTATCGCCGCCGGTGCCGTTGACCTTATCGCCAAACCCAAAATTAACGCGAAGACGTTTTTGATGGAAGAGGCGCCGCGAATGCGAGCTGCGGTGAAGGCGGCGGCACAGGCTAACGTAAAGCGCTTGATGGTGAGACCGCCAGCACCGCGCCATGACGCCGACGTTATATTGCCTGCGTCTACGACGGCATCGGCGAAATCAAGATTTCGCGCGCCGCGAGTTTCCAGTTTAATCGGAATCGGGGCATCAACCGGTGGTACGCAGGCGTTAGAGTACCTGCTCACAGCATTGCCGAGAACGACACCGGGCATTGTTATCGTCCAGCATATGCCGGAGAAGTTTACTGATGCGTTTGCGAAGCGGCTCGACGGAATATGTGAACTCGAGGTGATGGAGGCTAAACATAACGATGCGGTAATTCCTGGCCGTGCTTTGATCGCGCCAGGCAATAAGCATATGCTAGTTAAGCGAGAAGGTTTTCGTTACGTTGTGGAGGTAAAAGACGGTCCGCCCGTTAACCGCCACCGGCCGTCTGTTGATGTGTTGTTCCGATCCATTGCCAACAACGCACCGGAGAACACTCTCGGCATTATCATGACAGGTATGGGCGACGACGGTGCCTCGGGAATGAGAGAAATGCACACGGCGGGTGCTCAAACCGTTGCGCAAAATGAAGAAACCTGTGTCGTGTACGGGATGCCAAAAGAAGCGGTTGAGCGCGGCGGCGTGGATCATATTTTGCCTTTGGAGGGGATACCACAGGCTATCCTTTGTTTTGCGGAAAAGCGTACAAAAGGATAACCGCATTTTCTACGGGCGGCGCCTGCTGGTGTAGGCAATGCTCTAGGGCTCGCGTCAAAATTAATTCACATTTTGGACATCGATCCGTCTCGCCTCGCGGCGTTGCCTACATGGACGTAGGTAAGGGGCGAGAGAAGGACGCGGAAGCTTTGCCTACAGGGATGTAGGCAAGGGGCAAGAGCACGCCTACAGGGATGTAGGTGGTAGGGCAACGCAGGACGCAGTTGCCGAGGACGCGGAAGCTTTGCCTACAGGGATGTAGGCAAGGGGCAAGAGCAGGACGCGGAAGCTTTGCCAGGCGAGCGCCTCAACGCCCAAAATGTGAATTAATTTTGACGCGAGCCGCTAGTCAAAAAACTTCATAGTCGTCTGCTCATCCTGTTTTTTCAGATTCTTCATATAACGCCTCTCTGAATCATTGATCTCGCGAACTTGTGATGGCAAGGTTCTTTTAACATAGGCCTGTCCGGAATACGGCGCATAAAACACACTTCGCGCTGATTTCCGGCCTACGTCTTTAGCCGCTAAATTAATGCCCTCTAGTTCCAAAAAGTTCATAACGAAATCAATGTTTCGTTTACCTATATTTGTGGTGACAGCGTCTATTACCTCTCCACCGCCGAATACTTTTGCTTCAAAGTTCTGTCTCTGTCCGCCATTCTTCATAATGGCGTTAATAAGGAGTTCCATCGCATTCAGACCGTAATGTGCTTCCGAATTAAGGTCCGCGGACTCGCCCGGTGCGGGCAGCAGAAAATGGTTCATACCACCGACGCCAGTACCCGGATCACGTAAGCATACCGCGATACACGAACCCAACACTGTTGAAATTACTTCCTTTTGGTTGGTAACGTAGTATTCGCCAGGAAGTATTCGTGCTACATAACAACCTTTTGCGGCATCCCAATAGCGGTTGATGTGTTCGAAACCGGCAAACGCAGGCGGTTTTGGTGCTGCTGAGGGCCGCGCTCGAGGCGTGCATTCGTTTTCTTTTTTTGAGACTACCGGCATTATTTTAACAACCCTTGCGTCGTTGATTTCAGTATGTATCGTCACCGTTTCCTATCAACATTAACGGTATGGAAAAATAATATTGATTGTTTGATGTTCACCCTAGTTTACGGTTTATTGTCCTTTAACGCCCCCGCGACGGCTAAGGGTATCGGTCATGATGCCGCTATATGACTGAGTCGAGTGGTGTACACTATTTTTCCTCACGGTCTCACCATTCTGAGCACTGACAGCGCAACTGTTTTTAAGAGATAGACCCGCGATTCCCCAAAATACACGCACTAGTGTAGGGTATAACTAAGATTACGGAAACGAAAAATGGAAACCAACGACGAGGAAATAATTTCACCTTCGACGGCCGCCGCTCCCGATTTGGATTGGACGCAAATACGAGAAACAGTACGGATGCTAAACCTTGCTGTGGCACAAATTGGTGCAACAATGCAGGAAGGCGATGACTCTATTTGTTCCCTCACCAATTCATTTTCAACAATGGTGGGGAACATACGTAAAATTAACGCAGCTGTACGGAACATACCGGACAGCGCCGAGAAAAATACCATTCGAGATGCAAGCGAGGTAGTCGCCAGTGATATCGAAGAGGCGATCATATTGTTTCAGTTCTACGACAAGCTTGCCCAACGGTTGAACCATGTATCGAGCAGCCTTGCCATTATGTCCCAGCTAATATTTGACAGTGCCAGGTTATACGACCCGTACGAGTGGAAAGGGTTGCAGGAAAGAATTAAGTCAGGGTACCCCTTAGAGTCCGACAAGGTGCTGTTTGACGCTATTCTCAACGGCGCTACCGTAGAGGAAGCCTTGCGCTTATATCAAAAGAATAAATCGGCGGGTCTCGGGCGAGAAAGCGAGTTAGTGTTTTTTTGAGGGTGTCACCGACCGCGTTGTTGCCGGTAAACAGGGGGGGCAGAGGGGTCGCTAAGGGCTTGCGTAATAATTAATTCACATTTTGGGCGTTGAGGCGCTCGCCTGGCAAAGCTTCCGCGTCCTCGATTGCTGTTCCCGACGCAATTCTACCTTCTGCGGTCACTTCGGGCTCCTCGGCAACCGCTCCCTGCGTTGCTCTAACTCGTGCATCCATGCACTCGTGCCCTCTCGTGACACTAGCACATCCGTGTGCGTCGGTCACTTCGGGCTCCTGCCCTCTCGTGACACTAGCACATCCGTGTGCGTCGTCCCTGTAGGCGTGCTCTCGCCCCTTACCTAGGTCCATGTAGGCAAAGCTTCCGCGTCCTGCTCTCGCCCCTTACCTACGTCCATGTAGGCAACGCAGCTAGGCGAGACGGATCGAAGTCCAAAATGTGAATTAATTTTGACGCGAGCCCTTAGCCCGCATTACCCACGCGTATTTCTCACGTTCTCACGAGATCAGGTCGCCCTTGTTTGGTCTTTCCACCCTGAAAGGCATAAGAAATCTTATTCGACGCACCGTCTACGTGCGATCACGCAAGCGGCCTTGTTATCGCTAATGTATACGGGGAATGCGCGCCCCGGCATCGCTGAGAAGGTGTCCTCCCTATTCAATTCTAAAACAACGAGTTATCTTCTCCTGATGGCGTTCCCGAGCGGCAGCTGACGCGGCAAATTAACCTGATCCG
>CALZJI010000395.1 GCA_945787615.1 uncultured Chromatiaceae bacterium
ATCCGATTGAGCAAAACCGCAGGACTAGCCGGGCTAATTCGAGGATTTTGCGATTGAGGATTGTTCAAAGATGGCCCGAAGATGGGATGCGAAAATCGTAAGTTATTTTTTCGCGAGCCCTAAAGCAAACGTTTGGGCGGGTGTTACTGCAAATCGCTAAGGGGAAAATACCACATGTCATTCGATTCTCTTGGCCTTAACGCCCAATTGTTGTGTGCTATCCGCGAACAAGGTTACCACCAGCCGACACGTATTCAAACTCAGGACATTTCCAGAGAAGTGATAACGGGTTTGAGCCAGATATCAGAATCAAGCCACGACGCATTCAGGAAGCGCGACCACGGCGATCAACACCGCATACTAATAGCCGGCGCGCATCGGGGCCAAGCAACGCGAAACGTAAAGCTCGGAGTAACCGTCACACGTCAGGCCGAAATAAAGCCGCCTGATACAGGCAACTAAAGAGGTGCGTC
>CALZJI010000396.1 GCA_945787615.1 uncultured Chromatiaceae bacterium
CGCGTAAGTATAATTTGCTTAAGCTTGATCTCTAATCATTCGCCGCCTGTCTACATCGCTTCGGGTAATGACCCGCCGTTTATAACTTTTTTAATGAATGCGAGTAACTCGTTGGGCATGATAGGCTTTGTCAACACGTAAACGCCTTCCGTGGTCAACGTTTTATAGGTGACATCGGTCGCGTCGGCGGTTAGCACGATGAAGGGCAGTGATGAATGAGCGCTTTCGTTGTTTTTGTACTTCCTGATCACCTCTATGCCGTTCAATCGTGGCATATTAAGATCCAATATCGCTAGATCGAATCGATTCTGAGAGAGTTCGCGCCAGGCGGCGTAGCCATCGGCGCACACGGTTGTGCGAATACCTTGATTGGTCAGTATTTTCGCAATAATCTCTCGTACTAACTTATCGTCTTCCGCAACGAGTACGGTCAGATTGCGCAAAGCGCCATAGTTCGGTTCCCGCTGCGGGATAGTCGCGCGATCTAAGACAAATTCGACCGGCAGCGTTACGGTAAAAACAGAACCTTTACCCACGGTACTGTTGACGGTGATGGCGCCACCCATAAGGGAACA
>CALZJI010000397.1 GCA_945787615.1 uncultured Chromatiaceae bacterium
CGTAAGCGAGATTGTTGATATCTTCCGACGTGCAAGCAAAATGAAAGAATTCAACGGAAGATTCTAACTCTTTGTTACCCGATACTTTTTCTTTTAAGAAGTACTCAACTGCTTTAACGTCGTGATTGGTGGTACGTTCAATGTTTTTTACCCGCTGAGCATCTCTGAGATCGAATTCCTCCGCAATACTATCGAGAATGCCCGCGGCATGGTGTGACAAGGGTGGCAGCTCTGAGATACTTGGGTGAGTCGCAAGCATCTTAAACCACTGCACTTCGACACGGACCCGGTGGTGGATTAAGCCGTATTCACTGAAGATTGGGCGTAAGTCTCGTGTTTTATCGCCGTAACGACCGTCAATAGGGGAGATTGCTGTCAGCGAATCGAAATCCATTGTAGGCTCCAAAGAGGAAGACGTGTTAGGAATGTACCGAGTTAAGGATGTGTTTCGCTTCGGTGATGAGCTTGTTACGGCCAAACAATAGCGTCAAACGACTACCGCCGCACTGGCTCCACAACACGGCGGACCGAATGCCCGCAAGCAATAGCGCACGAATCTTGTTTGCGATCTCAGGGTTGGTAAGAAAACCCTGCTCGCCGTGAATGATTAGACGCGGTGTAATTGTACTGACCGTGTTGCTGTAAGTGTCAGCCAAACTGGCTAGGATATTACTGTGGGTTGGGGGGAAATGGTGCAGTTGCCCCTCAGCGCGTTCGATTCCTTTGCCGAGTTTTTCTAACAGTACCTTATCTTTGGCCAGTTTGCGCTCCAGGTACAGAATTCCCAGCACGTACTTGGTGAGTTCCATGTCCCGCTGCCGCGTTTGTCCGTTAAACTGCGTATTTAGAAGCCGCAACCCTGTCGTTAGGCAAAGGGCACTACCGTACACCGTCTCAGCGTCTTTAGGTTCTCTATTGAAAACGCTGTTGATACACGTTTCCAATGCTGCTTCGTCGCAGCCCCCTTGAGTGGCAACCTCTTGTACGAGGTTTGCCGCTTGGAAAACCCCCGCGAGGGCAAGGGTACGATCTCGGTTAGTGCGTGCCATATTATCCCGTAGGGGCCACAAATAGAAACTTAGAACGAGTATATTTATTGGTATTGTTCTAGTCTTCGCCCTTCGCTTTAGCGGGCAGGGCCAAAAGCTAACTAAAAACCAACGGTTTCTAATCGGTCTTCGTGAAAAGCCGCTCATATTATCATAAGAAAGTCGCGACATATAGGTAGCGGGCGTGATACCTCACGCAGTATAAGGCGCGGGCTCGTGTATGCGGCGGGTCTGTCGCATCGCCGGTGGCTTTGGAAGGTTAACGCAATCAGTTTCCTTTACCGTTGGGCGTCGGCAATCACGGCGCCACCCAAGCATACGTCCCCTTGGTAGAACACGACCGATTGGCCGGGTGTTACCGCGCGCTGTGGCTGATCGAAAACCACCTCACAACCGCCTCGGTCTAGCGAAGTCACCGTACATGGTTGGTCCGTTTGACGATAACGGGTTTTTGCCTTGCAGCGTAGCGGGAGCTTTGGTGGCGTGTTCGCGATCCAATGAAGATTTTCGCCTCGTAGGGAATAACTGAACAACATGGGATGGTCATGGCCCTGGGCGACGACCAACTGGTTGGATTCGACGTCTTTAGCGACCACGAACCAGGGTTCGCCACTATTGTCGCGGCGACCACCGATACCGAGTCCTTGGCGTTGTCCGAGGGTATAAAATGTCAAACCATCGTGCTCGCCTACCACTTCTCCATCTGGGGTGCGCATCATACCCGGCTGCGCGCCCACGTAGCGACTGAGGAAGCGTTTAAATTTTCGTTCTCCGATAAAGCATATGCCGGTGCTGTCTTTTTTGTTATGAACTGCGAAGTTCGCTTCGGCCGCTAGTTTCCGCACCTCAGGCTTGGTTAGCTCGCTCAGGGGAAAGAGGCTTCTGGCCAGCTGGGACTGGTGGAGGGCATAAAGGAAATAACTTTGGTCTTTCGCCAGATCTTTGGCCTTAAGAAGGTGGTATTGACCGTCCTCTTCCACGATTCGCGCATAGTGACCGGTCGCGATAAGGTGCGCCCCGTGGGCTAAGGCGTAGTCTAAAAAAGCTTTAAATTTTATTTCCTTATTACAGAGTATATCCGGATTAGGCGTCCGCCCCCGTTGGTATTCATCGAGGAAATGACGAAAGACGCGCTGTTGGTATTCCTCCACAAACGTGACCGCGTCCATTTCGATGCCGATGAGGTCGCAGACATCCATGGCATCCATGGCATCCTCTTTCGCGGTGCACGGATAGTCTGGGTCATCATCTTCCCAGTTTTTCATAAATAAGCCGCTCACATCGAATCCTTTTCGATGCAATAACAACGCGGCCACGGAGGAATCCACGCCCCCGGACATGCCAACGATAACTCGGGATTTTGGTGGTAAATTCATGGGGATATTACCAA
>CALZJI010000398.1 GCA_945787615.1 uncultured Chromatiaceae bacterium
AACAGGGTAACGTCGTTGAATTCCCCGAGGTTGGCGGTTTACACCATCACTACGAACGGTTGGCTGCTTGACGGTGCTATGACCGGCTCGGAAACAGGCGTATTATGAGTTTTCGGGACCCAAAGGTAATCCGCACATCGCGCCGAGGCTACATTCAGCGCGCCGCTTAGAGATCAAAAACCTCGAATCCAAGCTCAGATACGGATTCTAAGCGTTCTTAAAAGGCAAGTTCTTGCGCGACGTTAGGGTAAATGCTTCGAACGGTTACGTATAGAGTTCTTGGCGAGAAGGAACGCGCTTTGATGCGGCGAATCAGCCGTCAGCGTTTATACGCGCGATGAGTTCCTGGAGAACGGACGCCGACCTTTCATTCTCTACTTGACAGGTTCCCGCCGCCTGGTGGCCGCCGCCGCCATAGCCGAGCATCAGTTCGCCCACATTGGTTTTTGAGCTGCGATCAAAGATGGACTTACCCGTAGCGAATACGGTGTTTTGCTGCTTTAAACCCCATAGAACGTGAATGGAGATATTGCATTGGGGAAAAAGCGCATAACACATGAAACGATTCCCCGCATAGATCGTTTCTTCGTCGCGCAAGTCCAAGACCAATAGATTATCGTGCACGGTAGTGCAACGCCGCAGTTGCTCTTTGAATTTTTCGTGATGCTCAAAGTACAAATCGACCCGTTCCTTGACGTCAGGCAGCGCGAGAATATCGTGAATGCCGTGATTGCGACAATAGTCGATAAGGTCCATCATCAGGTTATAGTTGGAGATGCGAAACTCCCTAAAACGGCCCAGTCCCGTGCGCGCATCCATAAGAAAATTAAGCAACGCCCAATCCGTCGGATTGAGGACCTCTTCCTTCGAATATTGGGCCGAATCGCCTTTGTCGACCTCGCGCATCATCTCGTCCCACGCGGCCGGGAAACGGTCGCACCCGCCATAGTGGTCGTAAACCACTCGTGCCGCGGAAGGAGCCTCGGGGTGGATAATGTGGTTGTCCCGTTGCTCGTTGCGCAACGTTTCGCTAAGGTGATGGTCGAAGGCTAAGTGTACGCCGTCGACGTAGGGAAGATTGGTCGATATGTCGTTGCCAGTAATCGCAATTTTTCCGTCCTGCATGTCCTTGGGGTGAACAAATTTGATGTCGTCGATGAGGTCCAAGTGCTTCAGCAACACGGCGCAGACCAATCCATCGAAATCGCTACGGGTCACCAATCGGAATTTCTTGCCGGCCTCGGTCATATCTCAATCTCTCCTTTATCGCAAATCCATGTATTCTTAGCTCGAGCCAACGGCGATATCGTCGCTTCTAGTGTGCTATCGGCAGACCGCCCTTGATTTAAAGAAGCAAATTAACGCCCGAGTGGCGCGCGCTACTTGTGTAAAGAGAACGGCGCCACCGCTAGCCCGCATTTCTCACCAGATAGGAGCGTATGTGTTTTGGGATCAACAAGCCAAGCAAACTGGACTCTGTAGTGCGCATACAACGGCATCTTTTCTTCACGGTCGGTACTTTTCGTCGAAGAGGAGAAAATTTCGCAAACCCAGTCGGGAACGACATGAATTTTGTACTAAAATACCCCTTCAGGCACTAATTTTAGTTTGGGCCATAATGGGGATACCACTGCATCGCTCCCGCCATAGACGCCGGTCCGTTGCATACCAGTTTCCGTCGACGCGTAGACTTCTATCGTTTCCGCTTCGGGGTCTACGATCCAGTATTCTTTCACGCCGTACCTACCGTACAACGCCTTCTTATACTTCCGGTCGCGCCCCTCTGTGCCGCGCGAAAGTATTTCCACGGCGAGGTCGGGGGCGCCCCGAATCTCTTGTTCGGTAATAATGTCGCATCGTTCGTAACTGATAAACAACAAATCGGGCTGTACAACCTCTCGTGCATCATCTTCTCCCAGCACAACGTCGACAGGCGCGTAGAAAATCTCACCTAAACGGTTCTTGGCTTCGTTGGTACCGATTTGTGAGATGAAGATCAAAGGAGTAATGGACATCTCACCCGGTAATCGGCCGACACAATGAAAGCGACCCGCGTCGCCGCGTATAACACCTTGGCTCCGTGTCGATTCCATTGCCGTGTCTGTCTGCGTGTACCCGCTGCTTGCGGTATATCGGAGCATGCCATCGTATGCCCCTCAAAACGCCCGGTGAGTCCTTATCATCACCGCGCCGACGATAGCTAACGCAGCTGATATCCAATCACTCGGATCAGAGCTGTGCCTGGGCCCAGCGTACAATGTCTGCCGCTCCCATGGCGCCGGGCTGGCGGGCCACTTCACGGCCGCCGCGAAACAGCGCCAATGTCGGGATACTGCGGATACCGAACTGGGCGCTCAATGTTTGTTCGGCCTCGGTGTTAACCTTCGCCAAGCGGAACTTAGGTTCCAGTTGCGCCGCGGCCTGTTCGAATGCCGGCGCCATCATTTTACAGGGCCCACACCAGGGCGCCCAGAAATCCACCACGACCGGAATGTCGTTGCGGGTGATGTGCTTTTGGAATGTCCCAACCGTCAGTTCTACCGGATGCCCCGTAAACAGGGGTTGGTGACAGTTGCCACATTTGGGACCTTCCACGAGTCGGTTCGCGGCAATACGATTTACCGTCAGACAGTGCGCGCAAACGACATGCATAGACTCACCCATGTTAACACCACTCCAAAATTGGCTTGAGAACCTCTAGACATAATGTATTGACTTGCAAAGGCTAGGCGCGCTCTCAGTACTTCCGGGAAGAGCCTCGCTTCGACAGCCACGATCGTCTCGTCGGACCTGTCGCGCTAGCCATGATTCGAGAAAGCGACGCTTCGAGCTAGGCTCCGCTGTAGTCATCAGACTATAACTGCAATCACAATATCGCTTACCTTGCGAAGTACATCGACACGCCGTCTCCATAATCGCGTCGGCCTGCATATCATCGCCCGCGGCATCGCTGGCGCCTTCGCCTCGGCCTTAGACTGTATCAGTTTTCCCGTAACGCTTCCTTGAATTTTTCGCGACTTAGGGCTCGCGAAAAAATTAGTTCACATTTTGGACGTCGATCCATCTCGCCTGGCTGCGTTGCAAAAACTTGAAAGATATTTATATTCCGGCGTTTTTGCGCCTTGCCAGGCGAGCGCCTCATCGCCCAAAATGTGAATTAATTTTGACGCGAGCCCTTAGGGCTCGCGAAAAAATAACTTACGATTTTCGCATCCCATCTTGGGGTCAGATTTGGACAATACGACTGAGCAAAACCGCAGGACTAGCCCGGCTAATTGGAGGATTTCCCGATTGAGGATTGTTCAAAGATGGCCCGAAGATCGGATGCGAAAATCGTAAGTTATATTTCCGCGAGCCCTTAGTCACTCCACGGTCAGTTCGCCAATGGACGGGCGCCGGGAAAGGCGCCCGTCGTCGTACTTGAAGTTACGCGCTGGGAGTATATTTTCAAATGCAATGCTCGGGCACTCTACATCGCCCAAGAAGGGTCGATGCAGATGTTCCCGCCACGCTAATCAGCGATGCGCACGGTTACCATCAAAAAGTTTTTTTTCACGTAGCCGTCGCGAGGTCCACTGTCGCCGGCGAATTCACATGTACGTCGCCTCACGCGGACTGATCTTCATTGTCGCACGGGTAGCAGTACTCGCCGTAGAGTTCGCAGCACTCTTCTTCGTTACCGCCACTCTTGTCCTGATAATCGCGGACCTCTTCAGTCGTGTCTTCCCTCATATCACCAGTCCTCCGTTGTTAACTAAAAACCTTGATGAATCTATTGCAAAGAGCAAATAGAGTTACATAGTTTATCGGCCCTTTAGGTTTTTTTTTGAGACCGGGTTCACAAATTA
>CALZJI010000399.1 GCA_945787615.1 uncultured Chromatiaceae bacterium
ATAAATTATTGTCCAAAGATTGCGCCGGATTTTGGCTCAGATTCAAGGCGCGGCAAGGGGCGCATAATCCCTTTATGTAACCCTTGCCGCAACACAGAAGCTGGGCCAAAAGACAAGCAAAATTGGATGATTATTTGTTTCCACGGCCCTTAAGTGAGAGGTACCGTTTCGAGATAAATCTTTTGGCCTTAATTCTCTTACGCCACGCTTGCGTCCACGAGTGACATGATCGTATTAAGCAGTTGCTCATTGCTCGTCTGAGATTTGACCAACGTTTCTCTAATAGATGTTGCCAGTCCGCTGTCTATCTCATAGGCAGAGAACACAACCACCGGGGTTTGCGGGCAAACGTTATTGATAGTTTTCAACAGATCCAAGCCCGAGCCGTCGGACAAACCGATGTCCAGTAAAATAAGATCGAAGTCGTATTGGTTCAAGTGTTCGATAGCGCTGGCCAGGGTGGGTGCTTGGACAACGTTCGCTCGATTCTGCAGTAGTTGTTGGACGAAAATACACAGATCATTCTCATCTTCTACATGCAAGACTGTTGGTCTGCCCTGAGCGTTCGGTTTGTGCACGGCTCGACTGATTGCCGCCAGCATGCGCTCCTTATCGATAGGTTTTTTTATCCAATCCACCACCGTGACAGCGCCACCGTTGATTTTTTCTTGATGCTCGCCGGCCTTCGCGGAAATGACCACGATGGGTAGATTCATCGTTCCAGGGTTGTCTCGGAGTTCCCTGTATAGTGTTATGCCATCCTTGCCGGGCAGCGTGATGTCTAGCGTCATGGCCGCATAACGATATTTATCCAAAAGCCGCCTTGCTTCGTCTGCGTCGCGGGCTATATCGCTACCGTAGCCCGCTTGCGAGAGTACCATACGAAGCAAGGTTGCGATATCCGCGTCATCCTCGCAGATGAGAATGCGTTTCGCCGGTCTAATGCGCTCCGGTGGTTGAACTCCTGCTATTGGCGACTCGGCCCGCTCCGGCAAATCAAAATAGAAAGTAGTGCCTGTGTGTGGCTGGGTCACGAAGCCGATGTTGCCGCCATGCTTCTCTACAATGGCCTTGGAAATATTAAGGCCCAAGCCGGTGCCCCCTACCTGGCGGGTATCTGAGCTGTCGGCCTGGCTGAACCGATCGAAGATGTTTCGCTGAAACGCTTTTGGGATACCCGGCCCACAATCGGTCACAGAGATGCGTACGGAATGGCCGTGTCGCACTGCACCAACGTCCACTTTACCGCCGTGTGGCGAGAACTTCGCGGCGTTCGATAGCAGGTTGCTCATCACCTGCATGAGTCGATCGTGGTCGCCAAAGACCTTGGCGTTCGGTAGATTCGCCAATATTTTAAAACGGACCTTATACTCATCGCCGTAAGCCTTGTTGTCTGTTACCGCTTGTTTCAGGAAGGTGTTCACGTCCAGGACCTGGAATTCAAATTTCATCTTCCCCGACTCAATCTTGGAGATATCAAGAATGTCGTTTATGAGCAATAGCAGCCGTTCACAATTATTGTATGCAATATCGACTAACTTACTGCTCTGATCGGGAAGTTTCTCTAAAGTACCGCCTCTCAGTAGGCCCAGAGAACCTCTAATGGAGGTGAGCGGCGTACGCAATTCATGGCTGACGGTTGAAATAAACTCGTCCTTCATACGATCGACCTTCTTGCGCTCGGAGATATCACTAGCAATGCCCATAAAGCCGATAATACGCTCTTCGTCGTCCTTCAGGGCCGTCACTGACAACACGACGGGGATACGACGACCATCTTTAGCAATATACGTCCACTCGTTTTCGTCCGGAATTCCTTTTCGGGCCTTAGCAACAAAGACCTCAAAACCCGGCTCCATCACTGTATTCAACTCTCGCGATAGAACCTGGGCGCGTGCGATTACTTCGTCTTGGTCGTGGATTAACGCGGGCGTCACTTTATCGACGACCTCCTCCTCGCTATAGCCCAACATGTGTTGGGCGCCGATGTTGAAGGTTTGGATAGTCCCTTGGGGATCAGTCGAGATAATGCTGTAATTAGTCCCATTCAGAATCGCCTGTCTCTGGGCGTTCACCGTCATTAGTTGCTCCGCTGCTTCTCGCCGCTCAGTGATGTCCATAATAGACCCTGCCATACGGATCGGGTTACCTTTTCCATCCCAGACCGCTTGGCCGCGGGCCCTAAACCAACGGTATTCCCCGGTCTTTCGCCTCAAGCGGTACTCCACATCGTAGGTTTCGTGCCTCCTGAGGTGACGGTCGACGGCGACTAAGGTGGCATCGTGATCATCCGGATGCAAATGGGACTCGAATGATGCAAACACATCGGGAAACTCAGCCGCTGAATATCCAAGCAACTCCTTAAAGCGAGGGGCGTACCAGACTTCGTCAGAGGGGATGTTCCAGTCCCACAACCCGTCGTTTGTGCCTCTGATCGCCAAGTCCAGGCGTTCTTGCGTTTGTTGCAGCTGCCGTTGGGCGTTCTTCCGTTCGGTGACATCCCGCGCAATCGCCGTATATACATCTACGTCGTTGGTCTGCATTTTTCCAACGGATGCCTCTATAGGAAAAACCGATCCCTCTTTGCGCCGACCTTCTCGTTCAAGGCCTACTATCCCCGTCGGTGTGTTTACGGGTGCGCGCCGGCTGACGAGATCGTTCTCAGGTTCGCTATTGTAGAGCCCAGGCACGAGCATATTAACGTCCTGCCCAATAGCCTCGCTCCGCGCGTAGCCGAAAATCCGTTCGGTGGCGGGATTGAGATCCAGGATGATGCCCTGCCGGTTAAACGTAATGATGGCATCTACGGCCGTGTCTAGAACCGTTCGGAAGTGCCCCCTGCTTCGGCCGAGTTCCACCTCACGCTCGGCCGCCAGCACCTCAACTTGCCATCGTCGTTGCTGCAACGTGTGTAAGTAGGCCGCCGCCAAAATGGTGAACAACAAGGCGCTAACGAGTACGATCCAAGGGGTTATCGCGGCAGCGGCGCTATGACGGCCTGGAATGGGCACGAGGAGAAGCTGCCATTGGCGATTCGCCAGTGAAATCTCGGCGGAAACGGGAGAGCGGCCTTCGATAACCTCAAGAGGCTCCGCTGGAATCTCCGCTGGTCGTGCGCGCGAACTACGAAAATACCGCAGTAGCCGCTCGTTTTGGCCGTCGCGCTCGAACACGTAAAGATCGAGTCCGACGAAGAGACGCGAAGTCGGTTGTAGAGCAATTTCCATTAGCTGGCCCACGTCAGTCTCTAGGAGGATGAAACCGATAAGGCTTTCCCTGCGTTGCATCACCGTGTTGTTGGGTAGGCCGTAACGGTACAGGGGCATCACGACTTCGACGAGCATCGAATCGCCCATATCGCGACCGGGACGCGCATCGTTGACTGACATGATATTGCCGCTGTTACCGATGGTTTTGAGTAACCGAGCATAGGGGAGTGCGTTGCCCAGGTCGAGGCCGCGCAAATTGGGATCAATCTCCTCGCTAATGAAGTGATAAATGGGGAAGTACTCCTCACGAATTGGCGCAGGAACGTACTTCCCGTCTTCGTTTTCGTCCTTGATCTCGAAATGGGTGTATCCGTCTTCGATAGCGCGCTGTAGTAAGCGCGGCAGGTCAGCCTGACTGACTCTTGGAATCCATGTTAACGTACGGATTCCCTCGCGGTGCGGTGCGGCGCGATCGAAATAGACACGGAACTCCGTTGAATCGACGTATTTTGAGGCGGCGAACAATCCTGCAACACCGTACATGGCTTCCAATATGCCGTCCAATTCCCGTTGTACGGCGGATCGGCTTTCATCAGCTAATGCGTTGAGGTTGAGGAGTATTTTATTCTCTTCCAGTTGGAGGCTGGTAAGAAAAAGCGTGGCAGATATCAAACTGCCGATGACAACGGTTACCACCGCCAATAGGTAGCGTGAAACGCGCGCTGGGGTTGGGGAAGTAGTTTTTTCAGTCAAAGCGGGGTATATCGTCCAAATCCACTGAAATGTTGCGTCTTACTATGGAGTCGATCGAAAAAAGAATCTACCGTCGGACCCGAATGGCACTTACTTAAGCGATTCTATAGCCGATGTAGGGTGGGTTAGGCGCGTCTTTTTGCGCCGTAACCCACCAGTCGTGCCGCAAGGCACTCATAAAAAAACAGGTTGCGTTGCTACGTAACGCGTGGTGGGTTACGCAAAAAGACGCTAACCCACCCTACATTTTGGCTTAAGTAAGTGCCATTCCCCTCGGACCCGATTCTATCCTATTTCGGGGCGAGCAAACAAACGAACGGCCCCGCCTGTCATTTCGAGGTAGGCCTGCAATCGCGATACACAGGATCGCACCTACGTCAACGGGGGTAAACAGATTTTGGAGGCGTGAGCGGGGAGCCGAAGCTTTGCCTACGTCATTGTGGGCAAAGCTTCCGCGTCCTGCTCACGCTCCTTACCTACGTCCTTGTAGGTAAAGCTTCCGCGTCCTCGATTGCCGTTCCCGACGCAATTCTACCTCCTGCGGTCACTCCGGGCTCCTGCCCTCTCGTGACACTTGCACATCCATGTGCGTCGTCCGGGCAGTCGTGCTCACGCCCTTTACCAACGTCCCTGTGATCACGTCCAATAATGTGAAGTAATTTTGACGCGAGCGCTTAATCCAAACGATGAAGCGGAATCCTTTTGCTCGTTACTTTAGCTTGGTTGCGCAGAATGCGGTCAAGAACATCAAGCAGACAGCGGCGAAGCCACTGAACGCAAGTGTCACAACACTTAATACACCAGAAGCGTAAGTACCTAGTGCGAGAAGAGTTTTAGATTTCATTTCTTTATCTCCCAGAAATTTAGCTTAGTTGTCGGTGCACAATGTCTCCGCGATAGGCAACGGTGAGTTCGTCGCCAGCGAGGCCTGCTCCATCTGTATGCTCAGCGTTAAGCGGGCACCTTAACCTCGACGTGTGCGCCTTTATAAAGTCATTCGGCTCCTCGCGATACTTCTTTAACGGATGTTAAGCGGCGGATCTTCGAAACTGACAGTCGTCGACTTGACGCCTTCTTTTTCAATGAGTTTGGCTGGGCCGTCGAGAATGTTCTAAGTGTCTGTTACGGAGCGTCTTTGTGAAAAACGGACGGTTCTTAAGCCAAAATGTAGGGCGGGTTAGGGTCTTTTTGCGTAACCCACCAAGCGTTAGGTAGCAACTCAACCTGTTTTTTATGAGTGCCTAGCGGCACGAGTGGTGGGTTACGGCGCAAAAAG
>CALZJI010000400.1 GCA_945787615.1 uncultured Chromatiaceae bacterium
CCAACTCGATCTAGCACACCCTGCGAATGACCATGGGCTGTGTCAACCACAATAATGTCAACGCCGGCCTCCACCAGCGCCGCAACGCGCTCATCAGTACCTTCGCCGGTCCCGACGGCAGCACCAACACGCAATCGCTCCTGACTATCCTTACAGGCATTTGGTTTATCTCTTGCTTTCTGGATATCCTTGACCGTTATCAGCCCCCGCAATTGAAACTTATGATTAATAACAAGAACCTTTTCGATACGGTGTTCGTGCAACAAGGAAAGGACTTCATTTTGCGAAGCGCCTTCTTGAACGGTCACTAAACGATCTCTAGGCGTCATTACGCTAGAGACAGGATTGTCATAGCGCGTTTCAAAGCGCAGATCCCGATTTGTGACAATACCCACCAAATCTTCGCCATCGACAACCGGAACTCCAGAGATATTTTTCGCCGCCGTTAGCGCTAGGACGTCCCGAATGCTCGTGTTTGGGGTAACCGTAATCGGGTCCTTAATCACTCCGCTTTCAAACTTCTTCACCGAGCGAACGTGGTCCGCTTGTTGTTCGGGCGACATATTCTTATGGACAACACCGATGCCGCCTTCTTGGGCCACGGTAATGGCCAGGCGGGACTCGGTCACCGTATCCATCGCCGACGATAATAAAGGAATATTGAGGTCAATTTCCCGCGTCAATTGGGTTGCTAAGCTCACCTGCTTGGGGAGCACGCGAGAATGGGCGGGAAGGAGCAGAACATCGTCGAAGGTCAACGCTTCATGGGATAAACGCATTAGGTATCTCTTTTACGTCACGTAAATATAAACACTCCATTATAAAGATTTGCGCGAGTCCGGTAAACCAATATTAACGTTGGGTAAATTGAAATCAATACAGGCGTCAAAACAGGAAAAAAATCTAGCGTATTACCCTCCTTATCTCTATCCACGCTCGGATTCTTCCCTAAGGCGAACCCTATAACGACAAATGATCTGCCCCCCTTGGTTCTAACCGACGCTAACGCTATCATTGGCCTATGGACACGG
>CALZJI010000401.1 GCA_945787615.1 uncultured Chromatiaceae bacterium
CGTAAGCCCGCTCTCCTCGGTATGGCCATGATCGCTTTTGTTTAGTGTATACTTTTGAATAACAACTACCTCCCAAGAATTCATGCCTGGCCGAATCAGGACTTAGTTTTTACGGGCCCGGCCGCGTTAAGGGCTCGCGAAAAAATAACTTCGTATTTTTCGCGCCCAGATTTGGACAATCCGATTGAGCGAAACCGCAGGACTAGCCCGGCTAATTCAAGGATTTTGCGATTGAGGATTGTTCAAAGATGGCCCGAAGATGGGATGCGAAAATCGTAAGTTATTTTTTCGCGAGCCCTAAGGAATGAATTGTTACGCCGTTTGTCGACCGCTGCGCGAATGCGTGCCGTGGTAAGCTGTTAACCGTAATGGAGAAACTACAGCGAGGATTTGAAATGAACACAGGCTTCTACAGAAATCGCTTACGTACTGTCTTGCCGCTACCTCTAATCGCGTTAACCGCATTATTAAGCGGGTGCTCGGAAGAGCAGCAAAACCGTTTATCGAGGATGGGTGTGACGTGGCTGGAGGGTAATTACAAGGTGACCTACGCCGATGGCAGTCACGCTAAATCTTGGCGTGTCATTGACGGAAAAGTAACAAGCGAACCGCAGAAAGGATATTATTTTTTCTGGGCCGAAGCGGAGGGCGCGAAAATTTACGTACAGACGCCGATCGCGCGAACGTATATTGAAGAAATACCCTAAACTTTACGCCGACTGTACACCGCGTTAGCGTGACTACGAATTTAGCGAGCCAAAAAAACTCCTGACCACTGCGCGGATCGAACGATTACGGCGACACCTCGATATTCGACATATTCACGGTAAGGGCTCGCGAAAAAATAACTTCGTATTCTTCGCGCCCAGATTCGGGTCAGTTTTGGACAATCCGATTGAGCAAAACCGCAGGACTAGCCGGGCTAATTAGAGGATTTTGCGACTGAGGATTGTTCAAAGATGGCCCGAAGATGGGATGCGAAAATCGTAAGTTATTTTTCCGCGAGCCCTAACAACAGTTACATCCTATAGAGCGTCAACAGCCTTAATTGCCCAATACGTGGAGTAGATACCGTTGTCATGGATAAACTAAATCTTGAGGCAGAGTTTCCTCACCCCGAGAATATCAGCTACCTCAATCACGCCGCTGTAGCACCGTGGCCTGTGCGAACTGCGCACGCCGTCAAAGCTTTTGCAGAAGAAAACGCGAAATTAGGGGCGACCCACTATGAGGGCTGGGTGGCAACGGAAACGAAATTGCGCCAGCAATTACAACAGCTACTCAATGCGCCCGCCGCCGATGACATAGCTCTGTTAAAGAATACCTCCGAGGCCCTGTCTGTGGTTGCTTACGGTATTTCGTGGCGCAAGGGTGATAACGTCGTCATCAGCGATCAGGAGTTTCCGTCAAACCGAATTGTATGGGAATCATTGTCAGAACAAGGTGTGGAGGTGCGGCAGGTTCCGTTGGATTCGGCGAAAACGCCTGAAGACGCTCTAATCGAAAATACTGACGGGCGCACAAGGTTGCTGGCCATAAGTTCCATACAGTATGCAAGCGGTCTGCGTATGAACCTCGCGCCCTTGGGCGAATATTGCAGGCAACACGAAATTTTATTTTGTGTCGACGCAATCCAGTCCGTTGGCGCGCTATCCTTGGACGTCCGAGCGATCTCGGCCGATTTTATCATGGCCGATGGTCACAAATGGATGTTGGGGCCGGAAGGCTTGGCCGTGTTTTATTGCCCTGCGGCAAGCCGAGACATGCTCCGACTGAATCAGTATGGTTGGCATATGGTGGAGCACCTTAACGACTACGATCGTAAAACATGGGAAATCGCACGCAGTGCTCGCCGTTTCGAATGCGGCAGCGCCAACATGTTGGGTATTCATGCTTTGAATGCGAGCTTGTCTCTGTTGGAAGAATTGGGCATAGAGCGCATACAACGCCTAGTTTTAGCAAATGCCGTTTATCTGATGGACAAACTGGGAGAGCGTAGTGACGTTGAGCTGTTAACACCACGACAAGACGGTCGGTTTGGTGGAATCGTAACGTTCAGACGTCAGGGCGTGGATATGGGGGAGCTATTTCGCCATCTACGCTCCAACGGTGTCATTTGTGCGCTGCGCGGTGGAGGGATCCGTTTCTCCCCCCACTTCTATACTCGTCGCGAAGCGATGGACCGCGCCTTAGCCTTAGCGCTTGATTAGGAGATGTTGGCATCAAGTGCGCAGAGCGAATTGCGAAAGACAACTTAACCTCCTGCGGTAATTACGCGACGGGGTATTGTCAACTTAACGGCGACGCGCGACTTGTAACGGACGCTGCGGACGCTGTATGCGTGACATCATACACTTATGATAAATAATACAAGTCCCTACCGTGGATTTCGCTATCCAGCAG
>CALZJI010000402.1 GCA_945787615.1 uncultured Chromatiaceae bacterium
ATACACAGCCCTATTGAAGTTCGGAGAACCGCCGCCAGGTGGGTTTCCACCCCCCCTCAAGGCGTTGCAAATCCCGGAGGACGCCCTCGACGATCCTCGGATTGATGAACTTGCGTTGGGTCACTTCGTCACGGCGCGCACGTTTCTCCTTTTGCACGAAATGGGGCACATCATCTATGGCCATCAGTCCCGCACTTCGGCCGAGTCTATTCGCAATGAACAGCAGTCGGATCGTTTTGCGGCGCGCATGCAACGTACACCGCTTCCGCCTCTCGGGATACTGGTATTCTTGCTCGCGGACGCTCATTGGTCAGGTTTTCCAGCGAGCGGAAGCGATACGCATCCTTGCTTGTCTTTTTGCTCAGCTTCTGCGTTACGGCAAGTGTTGCATATTTCAATATGCGCCACTTGCCGCGCCTTGAATCTGAGCGAAAATCCGGCGCAATATTTGGATAATTATTATTTTCCGCGGCCCTTAAGCCAAAATGTAGGGTGGGTTAGCGTCTTTTTGCGTAACCCACCAAGCGTTACGTAGCAACGCAACCTGTTTTTTATGAGTGCCTAGCGGCACGACTGGTGGGTTACGGCGCAAAAAGACGCGCCTCGGTAATAGCTCCATGCATTACCCTAGCTCCTGCAGTCACTTCGGGCTCCTCGGCAACCGCTCCCTGCGTTGCTCTAACTCGTGCATCCATGCACTCGTGCCCTCGCGTGACACTCGCACATCCATGTGCGTCGTCCCTGCAGTCGTAACCCACCCTACATCGGGTATAGAATCGCTGAAGTAAGTGCCATTCACCCATGACCCGATAATTGACCCGGCCCCATCAGCAATTAGTTTCGTGTTTGTCGCTACCGATTGAAAGCCGCCCATGCTCGTTTGTTCCGTGATCGCGCCTTTTCGACGTGGCGAGAGGGGGCCTGCGTCGACAATACCGTGTTTATGATATTGGTCACTTCGTAACGAATGAGCTTTTGCTTGTTTCGCAATAAGTTGATAGCACCACGGCTACGCCTTCGTGGTCAAAAACGTCCCGCGCGAACGTTCGAATTTTAACGTCAGAAATTCTAATCCCGTTACGTATTTATTTGACCAGCGCTCGCGTTCTGCTTTGCAATATGTAACACGGCCGGTAGCCAATAAGAGATCGCTTTGGATCTTGATGATTTGGCCCGGCGGCAATGGTATGTCGGTACGCATTTGCATACCGTTTAACGAAAGATCCTGAACCTGCCCGTTAAGACCACGCTGTTGCGGCCAGCGCGTAAAAAAAACCGTTTGACAGAGCTTGGTGACGCGCTTGATGGCGCGCAAGCAGGAGTTCTCCAGAATCAATTTGCGTACCGGATAAAGAGGACTATGACAGCTGCCACACAGGGCATTGAAATGCCGCTCTACCGTGCGGTGGCATTGCGTTGCGCAAAAAACACACACCTGTTCAAACGTCGTGCCGTATCCCTTGCTGCTGCGGTGGACATGATTCGCTTCCGTTTGTCGTGTTGTGCGACTCGTCTGAGCGGCGGATCTTAAAGATTCACTCTTAAGCTGACGATCGTACTCAGCACGCTTTTTTGGGTCAGTAAGGACAGCTTTTGCCTCATTGATAAGGCTTGCGTTCCAATGATCTCCGCCGAGGTCTGGGTGGTGCCTAAGCTTTAGCATCAAGGTCCGGTAACTGGCCTCGATGATCTTGCTCGGCGCATCCGGTTGAACATGCAAAATACGGTAATAATTGCGTCTATTTTTCATTTAATTTCGCCGTGCTGTTTTAAGCGTGCGCTCGAGGTCGCGTTTAACTACGGTCATAGCAAGTGTTATGCCAACGAATTTTTTTATCCGTTGAATCAAAGTACTAGTAAGCAGTTAAGGACAAATCCTTGGCCGCAAAAAGAGCAAAGTAAAAATAATCGACAGCTACGAGCCCTAAGAAAAGCGACCCGATCAGTTCAGGAACGTGA
>CALZJI010000403.1 GCA_945787615.1 uncultured Chromatiaceae bacterium
AGGGCCGCGGAAAATAATAATTATCCAAAGATTGCGCCGGATTTTTCCTCAGATTCAAGGCGCGGCAAGTGGCGCATATTGGAATATGCAACACTTGCCGTAACGCAGAAGCTGAGCGAAAAGACAAGCGAGGTTGGATAATTATTATTTTCCGCGGCCCTAATGGGCCAATCACATCGGCAATGCGGTGCACAAGAACAGCACACTAGCGCCAAAAAACTTAATCCACTAAACCGAAGTACTTTAAGAAGCCGTCTACACTCTTGTCGACGCCAAAACATTTAGCCCGCCTCACCAGCTCGGTCGAATTAACGGGCTTTGCGAGGGCGTGTAATATCGCCCGCGCGAGGGCATCCACGTCCCCCACCGGAACCAATGCGCCGTAGCGCCCGTTGTCGAGAACCTCCCCTGGACCGCTAGGGCAGTCGGTAGATACCACTGGCGTACCCACCGCCATGGCCTCTGCCAATACGTTTCCAAACCCTTCCCATGCCGAAGACAACACAAAGAGTCGCGCCCGCTTCATGTAAGCGAAGGGATTATCCATGTGCCCGGGAAGCGCCACATCGCCTTGAATACCCAACTCCACGGCCAACGCCTCCAACTGGGTCCGCTCTCGGCCTTCGCCAAGGATCACTAAGCGACATGACCGCTGTGCTCTGACTTTAGCAAAAGCTCGCAACAGAAGCGGGAAGTCTTTCTGCTTTTCCAACCGCCCGACCCCAAGCATTATGGGCATTGTCGAATCGCCAAACCAAGGGTGCTCAACGACCTGCTGAGCCCGTTGTTCAACCAAATCGTCAACGGCGGGATTGTAAATCACCCGAACACAAGGCGCGGGCACGCCAACATGTTGAATCAAATCCTCGGCCACGCCCTCAGACACAGCAATGACGCCGTCGCAGCGAGGATAAAGCCAGCGCATCACAGCAAATCGAGCCCAACGTTTCCGAGTGCTCAGCTTCCGGGAACCAATCGAGACATTTTCGTGGACACTTAAAAACACCTTCACCGGCACCCGCGACACCGCCTTCGCCCACGCCGCCAGCGCATTGTAGCGATGCCCAGCCGCCAATAGAATAGTTGGTCGCTCGCCCTTTAGATACCGAAGTAATGCCGTAAATGCTTCAACGCGGTGATAGCCCAGGTTCACTGTGCGAACACAGTCATCGAATGCATCATATTCCAAGGGCGTATCGTCTGCCGCATTGACCAACACATCCACAGCCATTCCCCTACGCACAAAACCATTGGCTAGGTTCACTAGCCACGGTGTTATACCACCAAAGCCAGAGGCGTGATGCAAAAAAGGCGTGAGGATCGCAAT
>CALZJI010000404.1 GCA_945787615.1 uncultured Chromatiaceae bacterium
GACGAAACGAATCCACGTTCCTTGAGTTACCAACTCGTTAGGTGTCGTGAACACGTGGAACAATTACCTGGTAGCCAAAAAGCACCGCAGCGATCCTTGGAAGAACGGCTCATTCTCGAGGTGCTCACCGATACGCGGCTGGCAGACAGCACGGTTTTGGCCCAAGTTGCCGAGTCCGGGTTAAGAGAAAATCTCGACGCGCTATTAGTAAAGATAATGCACCAGCTACCGACGCTCGCCGATGTGCTAACGGTGTCCTATTTCCGTCCTGAGGAGCGGCCACATCAATTGTCGCCAATGAGGCCGGGAGGATTTTGATGCGATACCGCATTTTGCATAAGACACACTACACGTATAGCACGCCGGTGTCCTTGTGTCATAATATTGCGCACTTAAAACCGCGTAATTTTAACAAACAGCAATGCTTTACCGCAGATCTCGTTATTGATCCACTCCCCGCGACGACCTACGATTGGGAGGATTGTTTTGGCAATCGCTCGACCTATTTTGCCGTTCAACAATCTCACGAGTACTTAACGGTTACCGCTGCAAGTGATGTCGAGGTTTTACCGGCTGTTTCGCAATTGGACGCTATTTCCCCCGTCCCGTGGGAAACCGCACGGGATCAGTTCATCGCCGCTTCAGATCCGGACATCGTGGATGCCCGCCAGTTTATACTCGAATCGCCGTTTATATCCATTGAGCCCATGTTACTCGAATATGCGCAGCCATCGTTTTCGCACGGGCGTTCGTTGTTAGACGTCGTCGCCGACCTCATGCAACGCGTTCATCACGAGTTTGAGTACGATCCGCACTTCAGTACCGTCGCCACCCCTCTAAACGATGTCATGGCTCACCGCAAAGGCGTATGCCAAGATTTTGCGCATCTCGCCATCGCCTGTTTACGTTCGCAAGGCGTTGCGGCGCGTTATGTTAGCGGCTATCTCGAGACCATACCACCACCAGGACAGGCACGACTCGTAGGCGCGGACGCTTCCCATGCTTGGTTTTCTGTTTACCTGCCCGGTCACGGCTGGGTGGATTTCGATCCCACCAACAATCAGATTCCCATGAGTCAACATGTCACCACCGCATGGGGACGCGACTACGGTGATGTGACGCCGCTTAAAGGCGTTATTTTTGGTGGAGGCGCCCACCGACTGGATGTCGAAGTCGACGTCGAACGAGTGGGCGACAGCGATTCTTGACAACCATTTTTTGGTTTTGTCTTTTTCTCCCAATGGTAGAAATGCGAGCTAGCCCCGAAGCGGGTGTTTGATTACTTACCGACGATGGCGTGTAGACCTCGGACAAGTCGGTTGATGCCATCTGAAACCGTTTGTGGGTCCAACGCGCCATAACTAATACGCAAGAAACAGCCAACCCGTACCCCGAATGTGGCGCCCGGAATAACAGCTACCTTGAATTCCCGGATCAACCGTTCGGTAAGCGCCATCATGTCAACGTCCGCGTTAATGCGTA
>CALZJI010000405.1 GCA_945787615.1 uncultured Chromatiaceae bacterium
TAATATGCGCGCGGCTCGGTGGTGTTATGTAACGACCTGGCAATCGCCGCGACATGCCCGCTCTACGGCCAGGTCAGCCAATGTACAGAGACTAACGGTGATGGTCGCCTTTATGATCGCTATCGTGCGCCTTAACGGCCCGTTTGTCATTGCTAACGGTTCTCTCCTTGTGACCATGATCGCGGTCCTCTGAATCTACATCCGTATTTATATCTACATCATCATCCATACCATGATGAGCGTGTTTTTCTTTCTTGGCTTTCTTCTCGTGTTTCTCCTTGTGTTTGTCTTTATGGTTGCCGACCGTTATCTCGTCGTTCTCATGTTCCATCATATCGTGGTGACGTTCACGGTCGTCGTGCATACGCTCCGTCTCCCCCATAAGGCTACGGTTTTCCGTATTCGTAGCGTGTTCCATCGCATGTTCTGATCGTTTTTCATCGGAGCGTTGCCAGCCAAATGGACTATCTTTTTTATGAGCGTGCTTCTGTTTCATTTCCGCGCCCTTCCCTTTGTGATCAGACGGGGGGCCGGCGAGCACTACAGAGCTGCCGATTAGTATCGGGATCAAAATCAAACCGTATAGGAAGTCTCGTTTCATCGTTGCTAGTCCTCAATGTCGCGTCAGCCAAGCCCCGGTGTGGCCACAGTTAAGGGGGATGCTGTCGTTATCGGCGACGCTGCAAAGGACTTGCGTAAATTTTTGTAAAACCCACTGGTCGAACGAAGGTCTACCGATCGGGGCTATATAGGTGTTGTCGACGCGCCCCACGGTTTTCTCTACCGTTTAACCGTAACGGTTTCGGAAGTTATTTGAGCAGACCGGTATGCCGTGCCGCGAGCGGGGGTAATCCCGGGCGGATAATGCTTTTTAGCAAAGAAATGTAGCGTGGATGAGGTGTAAAGGGATCGGGAATTAACGATTACCGCGTGGATTAAACGCCTAAACTAAATTGGCATTGTCTATGCCGTAATGCCGTGCTGGGCTTTCACACCCTATAACTGTCTCTCAGACTCATACGCGGCGGGTGTGATAGATGCCTCTTTAATTATTAGTAACCTTGGCTTTGCGCGTTAGCCAATGAGGTGGGAATGACTCATTTTGCCACGAATACTTCCACCCATGGTCTCGATCAGTCGACGCTAAGTTCATGTTGCCCCGCATTAAGCTCCACTTCGGTTACCCTCGAAGCGTGTTGAATAAAAGGTTCTAAGTACGCGGTAATCGTATAAATTCCCCCGTCCAAGTCGTCCCCGAGTATATCCGCAATGGGAGCCTCAAGCGGTAGCTTTCGTTGTTCGCCGGGTAGTAAATCGAACTCTGTAATTATGTCGTCGCACTCGCTAACGTCCTGCTGATCCCAAGCCAGTGTGCCATCGGCGTAGGCGCGGAGCAGCACCCAACACCGACTTGAGAACGCCAAATTCCGAGAAACACTTCCTACGTTTGATACGGTGACGTCACCTCGGAGGCTGGGACGCTCATTATCGTCTACCTCAACGAAAACGCTGTACTGAAAATCATTAACCAGGGCTTCGGCCGAGCTTGCCGGGGAAGAGGGCATTTGAGTTGAATCGTCCGTACCGCCGCAAGCAATAATCAGGACAATGCAAACTTGAAATAACAATATATTGCGCGTCATCGTTAAACACAAATATCAAAACTTAGGGGATATTCTTGAGAAATCGTTTCTTTCTTAAAAAGTGACGCTTTCACTAGTTAGTGAGCGTTCTATGCTTTCTGAAGTTTTAGACTTTCCGAGGAGTGCTCGGTTCACCGAGGGCGTGGCATTCTACGAGTGGTTGGTTCGAATAAAGGCCATAAGGCGCTCTTTTGACGAAAGATTGCTGTTAATCCGCCAAGTTTACGTAGGATGGATCAAACGTAACGGATCCATCCGGCGGTATCGCGAATACCGATCGTAAACCGCACCGCTACCTCGTCTTTGTAACCGTTGGTCATTGGAAAACTCTATATTATTTAACGACCAACGCTAATCCGCCAAGTGTTTTTCTGGAGCATCTCAAACACGATGTCAATGCTGAGAAATTCCCCAATAATATCAGCGTTAGTATGCGTATGCGGTGTGGGTGGTTCGGTGATGAACGTGCCGCTTCCCGCCAATGCCATGGGCAACAATAGTTGATCTGCCAGGTGTTTGCCCACCAGTACATGGGCGGCAAGGTATCGCTTCGCGGCGTCTGCGACAATCTGGGCTACTGGTTCGGCGCGAACGCCTTTCGCAACAAAAGCGCAACTGACCTTGGTAATGCTTTCGCAGTCGATGTGGATTGTGACGATGTTCCCTGGGCCGTGGCTGCTTACAGTACGCAGCTCGAAACAATCGTCGGGCCAGTGAAACGCCTTCTTGATGACTGCGGGTTCACGCTAGAGAGCATGGGTAATCCCGTCAGTGGCTTCGAGTAGTATCGACATATACTTTCCCAAGGCCATCGCGTCCCCGACGAGATAAATTACTTGCCGAGTGTAGTGGCATTGCCACTTTACCCTGAACCGCCACCATGTTTTTTTCCTTTAAAACACAACGGTCCAGCCTTGGTCCTTGGCTTGAGTTCGCGTGTAGGCGACACCATCGATTTTTAAGCCGTCGCTGTCTAACAGCGAAATAATACCGCCTTTGTTTGATAATTGAGCGCCCGAGCCATCCAATACAATGCGAACTGCTTCTCCGCCATTCACCACTGGGCCTGTCAGCACCTGTATTTTTTTATTCTTATCGGCTATCGCCCAACCGGCTAGATCGATGGGCTCTGGAGAGGTATTGACGAGGGTCACAGCTTCCGCGCCTACATCGCCCCCTAACGGATTCACCATCGCCGCGACAATTCGCATCAAGCCCTCTTTTCGTTGCTCCGGTTCCGTCTCAACGCGGTGGCCGGTGAGGTCGTCCGTATGCCATGCCTGCGATTGAAACGCAAGAAAAATCCCAACCCATTGCTGCTGTTCTTCGAAGTGAATGAGTAATCCGCCGTCCTGCCAGACACCGTCGTCGTCAACGAATCTACCGACATTGCCTTGGTTCATGTGAATATCGTGGATACCGTTACCCGGCAGGAAACCAAAGTACTTATCGCGTTCCATGGTCTCAGGGCCCCAACGGTCCCCGAAGGCGTATAGAAGTGCTGAACCATCGTTTATTGCTCGGTTGATATAGTAGCCCAGTTTCTCGTTGAGATCATTATCAGGCCCCGGTACGTTATGCGGTAAGGGCACCATGGCAGTGCGGTCGAACAGGTTGCCGCGAATATAATCCAAGGCTTTACCGCCCGGTTCCGAGGTGAGGGAAGTAAATCCAAGGGGGGCATCCGCAAGATCTTGCGTGATAGGGTGGTCGAAATCCTCGTCAACTAAAAACAACAATTCAGATGGGCTAAGCTTGGATTTAACGTTAACGGCAATGCGGTAGTCAATTGTTTCGTCGATAACATGTACTTGATAATGAGGATTACTTCCGAACCCAAGTCGTTTGTCGATGGGGCGGCCCTTCAGTAATCCGTAGTTCGGAATTGGCATGTCGTCCTCCTTGACGTCTAGGCTGAAGCGACCCGTTGCTTCAGTAAACCCGTATAAATAAGCACCAGTGAATTGACCTCCATCTGAGTCCGTAACCACCGCGTTAGGTCTACGTCGATGTAATATTTTAGTTTGCCTCCTCGACGTTTCTTTATCAAGAACGGCTCTTAGCGTGAGTCGCCGAACGCGCAACAGCAATTTACGCGGCCTTTATCGGGCACTCGCGAGACTCATCGAAAATGATAAATTCGAAAATCACGGGCCGAAAAAGATTGTATAGAACGAAGACTGGATAACGCGAACCGACCGCCGATGCCATAACGCACGAACACATAACGACTACTTATCCCTAGGTTAGGGAGGGTTTCAAACACCTTACGGATTTGGTACCGACCGTCGCGTAAGGTTGAGCCAAATAAATTAATAAAACACTGCATGAACGAGGTTTTTTTAAGTTAGCGGGATGCGGAAGGTTAAGTGCCTCGCGCAAATATTGCATTTTACTGTACTGGGATCCTGTCAATTGCCGTAGCGGCTGGATGAAAGCCCAAATATCTTCTTATTATACATTAATAAATTACCTTAATTATTTGTATTTAACAAATTATTTGTATTTAATATATTTTGATTTGTTTAGCTCTTAACAACGGCCGCTCTCGTCTTAAACGCCAGCCTTTTTTTGGCGCAAGTGTTCTCACCCTCTCCGAATTCCGTGAACATGCCAACACTGCCGAGCTGGTAACGATGGATACAAACCAGTCGTTTGCTCGTCCCGTGTCGCAGTCTGACTACTAAGGGAAAAACCGCATAGATCGAGCGCCGAAACCCCGATAGGCTTACGCAACAGAAGCGGGGTGGTAATTTCTCGGCGATGTCCGGTAACCCGACCAAGTGCGCGTACGTCAATGAGGGGGAAAAGGGGCAATGATAAAGTTTTTCGGCCCGAAGAGTTCTGGTCAAAGCAATGGCAAAACAAATGGCGACCTCGTTTTTGCGCAACGCCGCGACGGTGTTGTACAGACAGAGGACGGGGACGACACCGTATTTGGCACTCGAAGCGACGACGTCGTCGACGCCGGCGACGGCAATGACTTGATATTCGGAGGTCGCGGCGGCGACATTATCGAGGGGGGCGCGGGCGACGACAAGATCTTCTCCGGACACGATAGTGACGTTATCGATGGTGGCGACGGAAACGACGCGATATTCAGCGGCCACGGGGACGATGTCGTAGACGCCGGTGACGGCAGCGATATGATCTTCAGCGGCCACGGTGGTGATGTCATCCAGGCCGGTAGCGGAGACGACATGATTTTCGCTGGGCACGGCGCGGATGTCGTTGACGCTGGCGCCGGCAATGATTTCCTTATCGCGGGCCACGGCGACGATGTGGCCATCTACCGTGCTGCCGAAAATATCGGCTCAACGGATTTCTACGAAGGCGGTCACGGCACTGACACCCTGCTCTTATCCCTAACGCAAGCCGAATTCGACTCCAACGAGGTCCAAGCTGATCTCGCGGCATTAGAAGAATTTCTTGCAAATCCGGCCGTGGGTATGAAACCGGTGTTCGAGTTCACCGCCTTCGGTTTGAAAGTCCGAAACTTCGAGAATGTGGAAGTCGTCATTGACGACGGCCCGATATCGGTTCCGCCTTTCCCTACGGAACCCCCGGAAACACCGGAGCCGCAACCCGAGCCGGAGCCGGAACCCGAGCCAGAGCCGGAACCACAACCGGAGCCCGAACCGGAGCCAGAGCCACAACCGGAGCCGGAACCCGAGCCAGAGCCGGAACCCGAGCCAGAGCCGGAACCACAACCGGAGCCCGAACCCGAACCTCCAACCTTGGGGCCGGTAATCACCATCAGCGACGCCGAAGCATTCGAAGGCGGCTCGCCGGTGTTTGTGGTGATGCTCGACCAAGGCTCGAACGAAACCATTACCTTGGACTTAACATCCCAGGACGGCACGGCCATGGCTGGCGTCGACTTTGAGTCAGGTGCCTTCGAGTACAGCGCCGACAATGGCGTAACCTGGGAGGCGGGAGGAGGTCCAAACGGAACAGAGGTGACGATACCGGCGGATAATACCGCGATTTCTGTCCGGCTGCTTACCTTAGAGGACACCGAGGTCGAGGGCACGGAAGACTTTACGCTGGGTGTCGCCGAAGTGAAAAGCGGTACGGTTAGCGAGAGCAGTGATACGGGCTTAGGCGTTATCCAAGACAATGACGTGGCGCCTGAGCCGGAGCCACAACCCGAGCCGGAGCCGGAACCACAGCCCGAGCCGGAACCCGAGCCGGAACCCGAGCCGGAGCCGGAACCCGAACCCGAGCCGGAACCGGAGCCGGAACCCGAGCCGGAACCCGAGCTAGAGCCGGAACCCGAGCCGGAGCCGGAACCCGAGCCGGAGCCGGAACCACAGCCCGAGCCGGAACCACAGCCGGAGCCGGAACCCGAGCCGGAACCACAACCCGAGCCGGAGCCGGAACCACAACCCGAACCCGAACCTCCAACCTTGGGGCCGGCGATCACCATTAGCGACGCCGAAGCATTCGAAGGCAGCTCGCCGGTGTTTGTGGTGATGCTCAACCAAGGCTCAAACGAAGCCATTACCCTGGACTTAACAGCCCAGGACGGCACGGCCATGGCTGGCGTCGACTTTGAGGCCGGTGGCTTCGAGTACAGCGCCGACAACGGCGTAACCTGGGAAGCGGGTAGTGGGCCAAACGGAACAGAGGTGACGATACCGGTGGATAACACCGCGATTTCTGTCAGGCTTCGCACCATTGAGGACACCGAGGTCGAGGGCTCAGAAGACTTTACGCTCGGTGTCGCCGACGTGAAAAGCGGCGCAGTTAGTGAGAGCGGTGATACGGGCTTAGGCGTTATCCAAGACAATGACGTCGCGCCGGAACCGGAGCCCCAGCCTGAGCCAGAACCGGAGCCGGAGCCAGAACCGGAGCCGGAGCCAGAACCGGAGCCGGA
>CALZJI010000406.1 GCA_945787615.1 uncultured Chromatiaceae bacterium
CGATCCATCGCGCCTGGCTGCGTTGCCTACATGGACGTAGGTAAGGGGCGAGAGCAGGACGCGGAAGCTTTGCCTACATGGACGTAGGTAAGGGGCGAGAGCAGGACGCGGAAGCTTTGCCAGGCGAGCGCCTCAACGCCCAAAATGTGAATTAATTATGACGCGAGCCCTAAGCAGTCGGCGTGGCCAGTTATCGTTGAAGATTTCTTATTACGGCATGGAGAAGAATGGGTTTTAAATGCGGCATTGTAGGTTTGCCCAATGTAGGTAAATCAACCCTTTTTAACGCGCTCACCCAATCGGGTATTGACGCGGCTAATTATCCATTTTGTACCATTGAGCCCAACGTGGGCATTGTGCCTGTGCCCGATTCTCGTCTCGATCGGCTGGCTGAGATTGTAAAGCCACAGCGAGTACTGGCGACCACGATGGAGTTTGTCGACATTGCAGGGTTGGTTGCGGGTGCCTCCAAGGGCGAAGGCTTGGGCAATCAGTTTTTAGCGAATATTCGTGAAACCAACGCGATCGCACATGTCGTGCGCTGCTTTGAAGATGACGATGTGACTCACGTCTCGGGAACCGTTGATCCCGTGCGTGATATTGAAGTTATCGATACGGAGTTAGCGTTGGCGGACCTGGAGACGGTCGAGAAGGCTATGCAGCGTACCGCTAAGGTGGCCAAGAGCGGGAACAAGGAAGCCAAAGCGCGATTGGCTGTCCTCGAAAAAGTGCGCGATCACTTAGACTCCGGCGCGCCGGTAAGAGCCATGGCGTTAGGGGCTGAAGAGCGAGACGAGGTGCGCGAGCTTTTCTTGCTAACGGTTAAACCGACCATGTTCGTTGCCAACGTGGCCGATGATGGATTCGATAACAACCCGTTGTTAGACCGTGTCAGAGCGCTAGCCGATCAAGAGCAGGCTGTGGTCGTTCCGATATGTGCGGCCATCGAGGCTGAAATTGTCGAGTTGCCCGACGAAGACAAAGGCGCTTTTTTACAGGATATGGGTTTAGACGAGCCGGGTTTAAACCGTGTCATCCGCGCGGGTCATGAATTGCTGAGTCTGCAAACGTTTTTTACCGCCGGGGAAAAGGAAGTGCGCGCCTGGACCGTCCCCATCGGCGCCAAAGCGCCACAGGCCGCTGGCGTTATCCATACGGATTTCGAGAAAGGTTTCATCAGGGCAGAAGTGGTGTCCTACGACGATTTTGTGGCCTGCCAAGGGGAGCAGGGGGCGAAAGAGGCCGGTAAATGGCGGCTAGAAGGCAAGGAGTATATCGTTCAGGACGGTGATGTCATCCACTTCCGTTTTAATGTTTAGGGCTCGCGGTGGGAATGAGCTTGCGCGGTATACGGGCAAATCATCTCTTTTTGCGTTCAGAGAAATCCCCTCGTGACTCAGCGAATTGTCGTTTTTTGACGATCCTCGTTAGCGTCGAATGATTCTTAATTGCAGCCTTGACAAGGCCGCCAGAAAAATTCAGAATCCTTCCCTCTCGTGTTATACTGCACGGTCCTCACGAATGTGGCTATGTAGCTCAGCTGGTTAGAGCACATCACTCATAATGATGGGGTCGGTGGTTCGAATCCACCCATAGCCACCACTTTTTGGCCTATTGCGATGTAATAGCGGGCTATGTCTTTTATTCCAGAAGTCGCTTGCGTATTCCTGGGATCCAGTTCCAAGATCTCCTGGTACGTCTCAAACGCGTTGTCGCCGGCGGGGTATGTAAAGCGCTGCGCGGTCGCCTGGTGTTTCGCCTTAGTGAGAAGCTTCTCAACTGCTTCCTCTTGGCTGTTACGTTCCAACTGCGCTTGAACCTGTGTGGCCAAGATAAGAAGGCCTCGGTGATCCGGAACGACGTGTAAGCCTCTTTCTATTAAGGTTTGGGCTGACTGTACTGCGCCATTTCGAAAACGCCGCTGAGCTAAGACATGATATTGCTTCGCAATTCGGGCGAGTCCGGTTTTGGCCTTTTGGTTGTTAGGCTCGATCTTAAGCACTTCCCTGTAGCTTTCCAGCGCATTATTGCCTTTCGGCGTGGTCAACCGAGTTTCGCTCAAGTGGCGTTGCGCTTCCGCCAGCAAACGTGCAACGGGAGTTTCTTGCGTTTCCTCTTGAGGGCGAGCGGGCTCAAGAAGCTTCTTCTGTATGTCTTCACGTAACGTTAGTAACTTTCTATGGCTGGGTGCTACCGCTAAACCTGTGTTTACCGTCTCTCGGGCCTTTTTTGTATCTCCGTTAGCCGCAAATTTCGCCGCGTGCGTTGACCAAAAACATCAAAGAAAAAGCGTTCTTTAAATACGGTGGCGCCGATGCCGATCAGAAATGCCGACGTGTCAAAACTTTGAGCGGGATAAGGAATACCTTCAGCGGCGGGAGTGTTCAATTCGTAATTCATATAACCCGCAGCTGCGCGCGGTACGAAGACTATATCATCGGCGTTCGCGATACTGGGAAAGAAAGCTGTTAAGATCGCGGCGTACCGGTAATGGTCTGAGGGATTTCGAAAGTCCATTTTTATAATTCTCCCAACTTCTATTATTTTTATAATAGATAGATCTGAAAATCTATGCGTTAAACATTAATGCCGTGGCCTCCAAAATGCCAGGAAGCACGCTTCGCTCTCTGGTTAAGGGCTCGCGAAAAAATAACTTCGCATTTTTCGCGCCCAGATTTGGGTCAGATTTTGACAATCCGATTGAGCAAAAACCGCAGGACTAGCCCGGCTAATTCGAGGATTTTGCGATTGAGGATTGTTCAAAGATGGTCCGAAGATGGGATGCGAAAATCGTAAGTTATTTTTTCGCGATCCCTAAGGTGGTGGAAGCGCCGCGCCATGGAACCACCGGTCCTCGTTCGCTTTTTGCATTATACCCCCGTAGGGTATATCATAAGCCTATGTCAACATCGGCTTTTAATCAACCTGAAACCATAACCTTGCCTATCGAGGGCATGACCTGCGCGGCCTGCGCGACCCGCTTGGAGAAGGTGCTTAACCGTGTTCCAGGGGTGCAGGCGGCGGTAAATTTCGCCCAGGAAACGGCACGTTTACGGCTCGACTCCACGTCAGCGCAGACGCCACAGGTAGTTGCCGCGATCGAAGGTGCGGGTTTTAAGCTGCCTCAGCAGCATACACGACTGGCCATTTCGGGTATGACCTGCGTGGCTTGCGCGACCCGAATCGAAAAAGTACTTAACCACGTTCCCGGCGTCTCGGCGCAGGTAAACTTCGCCACTGAAGAGGCCCGCGTTGACTTCTCTCCCATTACGCGCGTCGAAGATCTCATTGCGGCTGTGGGTAAGGCGGGTTTTGGCGCACAGGTGCGCGAAGAAGCCACCCACACTGATGAGCAGGCCCGCAGGGAGCAGGCGGCACACCAAGAGTTACGGCTGTTCGTAATTGCCGCATTGCTCACGGCACCGTTTATGGTGCAAATGATAATGATGTTTTTCGGGGCCGCCCACGAGCTTCTACCACGTTCTCTTCAATGGTTGCTGGCGACGCCGATTCAATTCTGGATAGGCAGGCGCTTTTACGTGGGTGCATGGAAGGCGTTGCGTGGCGGCGGCGCGAATATGGATGTACTTGTGGCGTTAGGGACTTCGGTGGCTTATTTTTTTAGTGCCATCGTAACCGTGCTCGGTCTCGATGAACACGTTTACTTTGAAGCGAGTGCCGCAATCATCACCTTGGTGCTTATGGGTAAGTTGTTGGAGGCACGCGCCAAACGTAAAACCTCAGCGGCCATCGAAGCCTTAATTAAACTGCAGCCACAGACAGCGCGCGTATGGCGCAACGGTGAGCTGAGAACGGTCAGTGTCACCGATTTGGTGGTTGGTGATGTTTACGTCGTGCGTTCCGGTGACAACGTACCGGTAGACGGCGAGGTGATCGACGGCTATTCAACCGTTGATGAGTCCCTACTCACCGGTGAAAGCATGCCTGTCGGTAAACGCGCGGGCGACAGCGTGTTCGCCGGGACGCTCAACCAGGAAGGGCAATTACAGTGTCGGGCCACAGGCGTTGGCAGCCAGACGCAGCTGGCCGCCATCATTCGCTTAGTGGCACAAGCTCAGGGATCAAAAGCACCGATTCAACGATTGGCGGATAGACTCGCCGCGGTGTTCGTACCCACGGTGGTCGGTATCAGTGTCATTACATTACTCGGCGGCTGGGCCGCCATGGATAGTTTCACCACGGCACTGGTCAACGCAGTAACCGTGTTGGTGATTGCTTGCCCTTGCGCGCTCGGTCTCGCAACGCCTACCGCTATCATGGTCGGCACAGGACGCGGCGCCCAAGCGGGTGTTTTAGTAAAAAACGCCGCAGCGCTCGAGCAGGCCGAGCGAATTCAGACCTTGGTTGTCGACAAGACCGGCACCCTGACCGAAGGTAGGCCCGCCGTAACGGACGTGGTGTCGTTGTCTACCCACGGTTCCGAGGACGTTTTACGTATCGCAGCCACATTGGAACAAGGCTCGGACCACCCGCTCGCCCAAGCCATTATGAAACGCGCCACATCACGCGGCATCGCGTTGACTCCCGTTGAGGATTTCCATGCACACATCGGCGAGGGCGTATCGGGCAAAGTCAACGGCGATGTCTATTGGCTTGGCGCGCCGGCCGTTGCACTAACGCGCGGCGTTGCCCTGGATACGTATGCGCTCGACGCGTTGCAGGGGCAGGGTAAGACGGTGATCGTTCTGGTTCGTGATGACGTGACCATAGCGTTCATCGCAATCGCTGATCCGCTACGGGCTAGTTCTCGCGCTGCCGTTCAGGGATTACAGGCGCTGGGCTTGGACCTGGTCATGCTCACTGGTGATAATGCCAAGACCGCCGAGGCGGTCGCGCACGAGGCTGGCATCAGTGCCTTCACGGCCAATGTACGCCCCCAGGACAAGGCCGAAGCGGTTAACCGGCTGCGTGCCACGCAACGGCGCGTCGGAATGGTGGGGGATGGGATCAACGACGCACCGGCATTGGCCGCGGCGGACGTTAGCTTCGCGGTGGGAGGAGGCTCTGATGTGGCGATAGAAGCGGCGGACATCACACTGATGCGCAATGATCTCAACGGCGTGGCCGACGCGATCAATCTGTCGCGAGCCACATTGCGAAAGATTCGTCAGAACTTGTTTTTCGCATTCATTTACAACGTCTTGGGTATTCCTCTGGCCGCCTTCGGACTACTTAATCCGGTTATCGCAGGCGCTGCCATGGCAATGTCCTCGGTATCGGTAGTCACGAATTCGTTATTGTTGAGGCGTTGGACACCCGAGCGATAGCGGATTAAGAAGGCGTTAACGATAGCAATCAGAGCAGACGCGAATGACGAGGCTAACGTAGCGCTGCAAAATTTGGCCCTATGCACAGGTAGTGGAATCCATGACAACGAGATACAGGAGCAGTAGATGGAAAAAGTGACATTAGAAATCGAAGGCATGACGTGCAACGGTTGCGTTAAAAGCGTTAACAAGGTTTTAGAATCCTTATCCGGCGTTTCTAGCGTGCATGTGACATTGCAACCGGGCGAAGCGCAAATTGAGTTCGATCCGAATCTAACTGATATCAATACGCTAAAGCAGGCGATCGAAGGCGCAGGATTCGATGTCAGCGGCTAAAACTGTGAAGATAACCGAGAGCGACAAACAGGTTATCCAACCTCACAAGAAAGCGCTGCTAAGCCGCCTCAGTCGTGTCGAGGGGCAAGTTCGCGGCGTTACCACGATGGTTGAAAGCGATCGCTATTGTGTCGACATTCTCACCCAGATCGCGGCGATACGCTCGGCATTAGACGCCGTCGCCCTACGCCTGCTCGAGGACCACGCCAAACACTGTGTTAGCAATGCCGTGCGCCAGGGTGACGACTCTGCCATTAATGAGTTAATGACACTGGTCAAGCGCTTTACGCGTTAAGCTGACCGACGAAAAAATTGAACACCAGCCAAGTTATCCAAATGGGAATAACGGTTAAAATGCCCGTAAGTAAATAGCGTTGTAAATGTAGCGAAAAACGCTTGTCGTTGTTGCAGATGTGTTTTTCCATCCTGTGTCAAAGTGTCTTTTTAATCAGGACTTCCGCCTTTTTTATCCTATCAATGGGTACAATAGCCGACATCTGGCCTCCCTTAAGTCTCCAACTTACTACCGCCTCGTTATTGCTGATACGTGCAAGCCTTCCCTTGCGCACCTGCCCGCTAGACGTGTAGATCCGAATATCTTCTCCAATGTGTTTGGGTAAGGCATTAGTACTCACTATTTGGAATTCCTTTCTGGTCTGAGGTTGACTAGCGATCGTCGTTTCCTCTACAGGGTATTCCATATCAGAAGCAAGCAGGTCGTCTGTGTAATCTTTAAGCGCTGGTAGTCGATTTAACAACCGCGAACCGAACCCCACTTCTGTTGATGCCTTTTGCGCAACGCGAAAGCTAAGGTCGTTAACCGGTTGATTATTGACTACAACCGCAACGTTTAGTAGATCTATTAGGTCCTCTGATGTAAAAAGACCTAAGCTCCAAGGATCGACAGGCGCCATAGGCTGGGCTGAAATGTGTAACTTTCCACCGGGTTCTAGAAGTCTACGATAGGCTTGGCGCAGTTCGGGTCCAAACGTAATACCAAACGTATGACTAAACTCACGCCCTGTTGTAATCTCTACCCCGTCCGTATACGCTTCTGCGCTAGACTCTGCTTGTTGTGCACAATACGCATTTTGTTTAGCTCGAAAACCAGCGTCCACAAACTCAAAGTCCGCGGAAATGAATCGCGCGCTACGTATCTGGCTCAGGGCAACTTTTCCGAATTCCGGCACATTCCAAGTCATTTCGAACCGCGTCTTGTCAATACCCACTTCCTCACCAGCAACAAATGTACGTAGTTGCGACGTATCTTTATCGTATTTGTACCCGAACGTAGCATTCGCAGTGAATGTGTCGAATCCAAGCTGATGTAACTGAAAAATGGGAACGCCACCGACACTACCACACAAAACGTCCGAACCGCTATCGACTCTACCAGATTCGTAGGCAACATCTTTAAGCAGCGCCAGTAGTTCGCCATTGAGGTCTAGCGTTATCCCCTGTATATCAAAACTCAAGTATTCTGGAATGTCGCCCTGTGTAAATTTTTTCTTAGCGTTAAATAGGAAGTTCAACCCGGGCGTACTGATATCGAATGCTTCTACCCTTACAACGTCTTCGACTTCGTAGGGCTTGATTTGGATTGCTTTAACAGAAATCGTACCGTCTAACGCTGTCGCGAGACCGCCATATTCTATCTTAACAAACGGCCAGAGTGATTGGATACCCTTGTCGATATCTTGTTTGACTGAGTAATATAGGTAACCTTTTAGGCCGCCGTAGCCCACTGTACCTAGCATTAACAGCCCTAATAAAATGGTTCGAAGAGAAACCATAACACGTATCCTCCTACGCTATTGATCGACGCAAGGTTACGGACCTATGCTTTATGAATGTATCGGATGACGTGTTTGCGTCGTTAGGATACCGTCAGAGCAATAGGCTAAATAATAGGTACAAACCGTGACGGCTTTCACATTTATGCCCAGGCAACGTGGCTCCGCCCGCGCTGTATGCGACGGTGCATGCGCGTTCGGCTACTTGATCTTAAAGTCTAACGGCTTGTGTATAAAAGCTCGCCCGCATTTCTCGTAGGATCCACTCGATCTCGCTTGTTATTTTCCTGATGTAAGTTATTCATGGCATACCCGTTTCGGGCGTACTACACATGTTCAATTCTATCAATCGCTTACCGTCACCGTAACTTCACCGTAGTAATAATACATAGCGCTATTGCCGGCCTCATCAATGACTTCGACGCTATCAACCTCCCACGTTCCGGCTTCCGTTAAGTTGTTAAGCACATCGGAGTTGATTTGCACGGTGGCCGCTAATGGGGTCGACATAGTCAGGTCGCCCCAGGCGGTGAGGTATTGCCCGGAAGGGCCTATGATATCGATGCGAACGGTCTTTACTCCGGAAGCATTATCGGAGACGTCGATGGCGAAACTCATTTTTGCCCCGCCCGCACCCGGATAGACTTCGGGCGTAAGCGCCGATATTCCGTCTAGCGATGGGGCGACTTCATCGCTGTAGGTGTTGACGACGGTAACGGTGTTGGGTAAACCTAAACCGGGCAGCTGCGCAGCTAATTGAGCACTGTTACCGGCATTGTCGACAAGCAGTAAGCTGCTTATTGTCCAGATTCCCGCCTGGGCGTAGTCGCTGAGTTGGGCGGTATTGAGCGTTACGGTAGCTGACGCGGGCGTGTCGATAAAATAATGGTTCGCGCTGACCACCACCCCCGTCGGGCTTTCCAAGTCTAGACGTACGGATCCCAGCCCTGAGCCGGTATCTTCTAGTTCTACCGTGAACGACAGCGCTACGCCGCCGTTGCTGACGTTAACGCTAGGCGTCAATACGGTTAAGTTTTGCAGTCGAGGCGCTGTGGCATCGCTGTTTCGATTCACCACGTTAACAGTAGTTGCTATGCCGGCGTCGGACAAATCCGCTTCCGTTATCGAGGCGCGATTCCCCGCTGCATCGTAGAGGGTTACGCTAACGACCCGCCATGTCCCGTCTTCGGCGAACGGGCCAAGCGGATCGGTAACGAGCTCCAGCGTCTGCAACAACGGATTGTCGGAAAACGACGCCGCTTGGGTCAAGAAAACTCCGGATGGGCTTAATAGGTTGACGCGAGCGCGGCGCAGGCCGGAGGCGTTGTCTGCCAAGGTCATGGCGTATTGAACGATGGTATCGCCATCGCTGTTATCGACGGTCTTGGCGACGATGTTAAATGCCAGTAGCCGCGGCTTAACGCCATCCGAGAGGTGATCAAAACAAGCCGGTAGCCTTTTGTTTTCCGATCGGGACGGCATTGAAGCGGCACTATTAGGATCGCTGCCCAGCCATGCCTCCACATAATCGGCGTAACCGTCTTGATCGTCGTCATCGCTATAGCTGATTCCCAGTTCGCTTGCGTTCAAACCCGCAGGCGTCTCAAGGGCGCTGTCCGTGGCGGTGCTGAACATGGTTTCGATTAGATCGGCATAGCCGTCGACATCGGCGTCCAATTCCGCGACAAGGCCACCGGTTCCGCACACTTGATTATTGCTGAGCACCGTTATCGACACCGTCGTTACGGCCGAACTGGCGCCATTAGCCGTAACTCGGAAAGTGAAGGCATCGCCGCCATAGAGGCCATCGTGTGGCGTATACGTGAAGCTTCCCGACGCCGTATCAAGGCTAACGACACCCAGGACCGCCTGGCTCAGTAGTTCGAAACTTAAACGGTCCCCGTCAGGATCGCTACCCGTCAACGTCCCGGCGTAGGGCGTGTCTTGGAATACGGTGATTGTTTGCGATGTGGCCGTGGGCGCATCGTTGCTTTCCTGAATATACACCGAGACGGTCGCAACCAGCGAATCTTGGTAGCCGTCATTAACCTTGAAGGAAAAGCTGTCGTCCCCCAGTTGGCCCGCCGCCGGGCGGTAGACGTACGTTCCACGGTTCTCGTCCGTAAAACTAACGGTTCCGAGTTGCCCTTGATTGACGACGGAATAGGTTAGCGTGTCGCCTTCGGCGTCGC
>CALZJI010000407.1 GCA_945787615.1 uncultured Chromatiaceae bacterium
CTTCCATAGCCCGCGGGGTATAACGGTGCAACGGCGCCTTCATTTCCTGCTGCCGCAACCAATACCACCCCCGCATCGCGCGCCTCGTTGAAGAGGCGTTGGCCCGTCTGAGAAAAGCGGTTGCCGCCGAAACTAAGATTCAAGACGTCCACGGGACGCGGTAGAAGCAACCCTGAATCATTATCTAAGCCTGACGCGAAACGTACGGCCTGCTGCACATCGTAGTCCGTTCCTCCCCACTTGCCCAAGGCGCGCAGAGGCATGACTTTGGCTGACCAGGCAACGCCGGCAACACCAATGCCATTGTTGCTCGCCGCCGCCACTGTTCCCGCCACGTGCGTACCGTGAAATGAGCTGCCGCCTGTGCCTTGATCGCCAGGGTCCTCTGGATCTGAATCGATACCGTCGCCGTCCAACGCATTTTCCGGATTGCTGATAAAGTCATATCCCGAAACGAGTTGCCCAACAATATCGGGATGCTGGCTTAATACTCCGGTGTCAACAACACCAACGGTAACCGCACTATCACCTGTTGTTATGTCCCAAGCGGCAGGTAAACTGAGTAATGGAAAGTGCCATTGGGTTGCGTACAATGGATCGTTAGGCACAGCAGTAGGTTTTAGTAGGTAATTTGGATCTGCTGCCGCAATTTGGGACTCACTACGTAGGCGTTTTACAGCCAGTAACGTATCATATTTTTTTTGTTGTTCGGTATCCTTGAACCGAATTCCTCGGGTAGCAACCAGAGACTTGGCGATCGTATTCACGCTTGCCTCATTGGTTGGCGCTACCTTCAATAGGGTGCCACGGCCAGGCTCCCCCCGTTTAACGGTTAGGCCGAGCTTAGAGATGAAGGCCTGAGTTGTACCCAGTGCTTTAGCTAACGGTGGATAATCACCGAAGGTCGCAATGACTTCGCCAGGCACGAAATCATCGGATAAACGCAACGAATCGCGATTCGCGACGGCAACGTTTTTCCCGATCCTGAGAATATAATTGGATCCACCGACAGCGGCGCAACTATCAGAGGCGGGACATGCGTAGACCTCAATAACGTAGCGACCATCATTGCCAATCGTTAGTGTTTCGACGCTTCCCACGCCCAGTGAAGCATCAACGAACTCGCCGCGGTCGTTGTAGAGGTAAAGGTCTAGATCAGCGCTTTGACTGCTACCAATATTTAACGAGATACCATGGCCTTTCAACAGGATGGCAGTGTAGAAATCGGAGATATCACCGGAGAGATGGGAACGCCCCAACGGCCCAGTGCCAGGCACGTTGACGTAGCCGCTAACGGTGACCGGGTTGAGTATGAATTGCGCCGTCTCTAAGGCGTCATTACTTTCATATGGCGCATTCTCGTCGTTCACATCACCATCAATCACGGCAAACGCCGGCGCCCTGAAAGCGCCACATAAACGGAGTCCCGGTGATCCATCTGCGTCGTCATCGGCGACGGTCACTTCGACGTCCTGTACGGCCCCCCCATCGGTCGTTAATCGCATGACCGCGGAACCATTACATCGGTCATCGTCGCGCTTTGAAATCAACACGGCGTCCTGGAATTCATCCCAATTCCGGGAAGTAAACAGCAGTTCATGCCCTTCCTCTACGACGACCTCGGCATCACCTTGAACGACTTCCGTTGTAACAGCAAGGTCGTTGGCGGGTTGAGCGGACAGCTTGACGCCAAACCGAGCTAGCGAACTTTCTCGAACCAAAATCGCCGATGCTTCGGCTACTGGCCAAATAGCAGTACCCACGACATCATCATCCAGCTCCGCGAATACGAGATCGATGGTTTCCAAATCCGGACTGGTTAACTGTATTTTTGCTTGGTCATCCCGGGTATCCGAATCATGCGCAGCGCGAAGGATAACAGTATGGAAAGCATCCCAATTACCCCCATTAAACGTGAGCGCGCTGTTTGAATCAACGACGATGTCGGGATCGCCCTCTGCCCGGGTGACCGACACGACCACGTCGGTCTGGGGGGATGCGGATAAACGTACGCCGAACGACAAAGTGCTCCCCTCGGCTATGCGCGTATTGGGCACATCCGTTTCAAGGAATACATCGGTGACGGCATTCACAACGGGACTCGTAATCGACGTATCCTCGTCCGTGTTGCTATCTTTACCTCCACAACCCGAGAGTATTAGCAACAACCAAAGCATCCGCCAAAATTGATGTTGTCCAGCGAGACCGCGCGAAGAAACCTTAGTGAACACGTTGCCCGTAAATCGCTTTCCCATATAGTTCATATTAGACTACGGCTATCGATAGGAGTGAATGCTGAGTAAGACTCTACATCGAAAACAATCGCAACGCTTTCAATAAGGTGCGCCACGATGTGCGCCTACGCCGGTTCTATACCCTGCCGTTTCCGTATATTCTTGACCGTGTTCGGTGCGACGACGTGACCGAGATTGGCCAGTGCGCCTTGGATTCGGGCATAGCCCCAACCGTCGTTTTCCCTTGCCATGCGGACCACCAAATTGGCGATCTCTTGTGCGACGCGCGGTCGCCCCGGTCCCTTCCTGGCGTCGGTCCACTTCTCCGCAATGAGCTTACGGTGCCGGGCAAGCAAGGTGCCCGGGGTGAGGAGTGTCTCGAGTTCATCGAGTAAGCGGCGGCCAAGGACCTTGGCCTTCACGGCAAGTCGCCGCCGCTGAGCGTCGGTAAAACGAAGCCGCTGTGCTTCAAGCTGAGCCTTAAGAACACGGTTCTCTTCGATAAGATAGTCAATAACCGCCCGTTGATGGCGGTTAGGCCACCCGGCCAGGGTGATAACCAGCAGTTGGAAAGGTTGTACGACGTTGCTCATTGCTCAACCAGATTATACGTAATATTATCCTAATAACAATATCATACGGCTCGTTCGAATATTTGTACCATTCGGGGTCTAACACGCCGACATTCGGCGACATCTTGCTCTCTCCAAGCCTTCCCCTGCTACGGGCGGAAACTTATCGACTGCTGGGTTAATAAGACCTTGGGCCGGGTGCGACGCCGATGGATTCGGCTATACTTACGCTCGTGTGGAAACGCAGTGGGGTCGCCCTTAGTTCAGAGGCCCTACTAATGATAATGCGCTTAGTCTGCCAACTTAAATTTCAGCAGTGGAAGTCATATCCCGAATAAAACGGATTATAGTGCCGCTCGGCCGGAGGCTTAAGGTTGCAGCCGCTGTATTTGTGCTTGGCGCATTGGCGACTCCAATAGCTTCAGCGGAGACGGACCCCGATGAAGCGACCGATTTAGTCGATTGGTATTATGCCGCGGCATTTGGGACAGGCGTCTACCGCATCGGTGAGCGCACGGTTACCGTATTTCGTATCCCCTTGTCTTACGAGCTAACATCGGTCCTTAAACAAAGAGGGGGTCTGAGGCTTCTATTGCCGGTGACACTCGGGTTTTATGATTTTGACTATACTAATATCGCGGATTTCGATTTCGATCAGCAGTTTGGGACCCTAAGCTTTCTGCCTGGTGCCGAGTTTGATTTACCCGTATTACGTAACTGGCTTTTGATACCACATGCAAACTTAGGTCTTGGCGCTGAGGCGCAAGGCGAGGACTACGCATGGATTTATTCAATCGGGATTAAAAGTCGCCTACGCTTGCCAATGGATAATAGTGAATTCATGCTCGGTAACGCGCTCACTTATGCAGCTTATTCTGCGAATGAAGGCGTCGATAGTAGCTTGTCGCGGTTTGTTACGGGCCTAAATTACATGACGCCATTGAGCGTTGCCCTCTTTAGCCGCGACGCTCATGTCCGCTTACATTTTATTCATTATTATTACTTTAACGAATTGGATTTTACTCTTCCAGGCGGGGATGATGAAGAGATAAGCCAGGAGTACGAGCTGGCAGTGTCACTGGAAGGTGAGCGGCCCTGGACTATTCTTGGCTTCGAAGTTGAGCGAGTTGGCGTCGCTTTACGTTACGGCGATGGGCTTAAGGCTATTCGGTTTGTTGGTGGATTTCCTTTTTGATCGCTTGTTAGAATCGCCGACGTGATCCAGTGTCTTTGCAGGGGGCAATCTTATCATATAAAGTTCAACCGCCTTTTTACAGTGGGCAATGCCTTGTTCAGCCCACCTTTCGATAGTCGGACTTTAATATCATGGGTGGCCCAAGGCGCGTTACCGGTATGGTGCACATATTCGAGCGGTCGGTATAATATTGTTTTCAGGCAATATTACGGGTGGTCTGTTCGGGCAATGAGCAACGTCACACAACCTTTCCATCTGCTGGTAATCGCCCTGGCCGGCTGGCTTAACCGCCACCAA
>CALZJI010000408.1 GCA_945787615.1 uncultured Chromatiaceae bacterium
AAGGGCCACGGAAAAAAATAATTATCCAACCTTGCTTGTCTTTTTACTCAGCTTCTGCGTTACGGCAAGTGTTGCATATTCCAATATGCGCCACTTGCCGCGCCTTGAATCTGAGCAAAAACCCGGCGCAATTTTTGGATAATTATTATTTTCCGCGGCCCTAACAAGAGAAAGCTTATATGCTTTCGCTACGCTCATGTCTCGGTGGTCGTCAGCTCCGACGTTCGATCAGTAACTGCCCACATTTGTTTGTTTTCTTTTTGTATATGCTCATGGTTTTCATAGAGCCACCAAACAGCATCTAAAAAGTCCCGATTTTCGGCCTTGTTGGCGGCCTCAAAAAACACGCCGTCGATGTCCGTACTCAGTAGCTGCGTGCTGATCGCTACCCTTTCGTCGTCGTCATGAATTAATCTCAATGCAGCTTTTTTGTAATCATCGATGCTATGGGCGATCAACCAATCTGGCATGTGCGCCCACCGTAACATGGCGGGGTCAATATGAGAATGAACTTCCGGACCGTCAAGGACAACCATTGGGATTCCCTGGCGCATGGAGTCTATGTTGGAGTTTGTCCCTCCAAAGGGAAATGTTCCTAAGTGAATATCGCACTGGTTTAAATTGCGAATATAGGTGTCATAATCACTGCTCGGGTACACGCTAGAGCCGGGTAGCCAGTTTTCGAGCTTATGTTTAATGTGTTGATGTAGCAGGCTTATTTCGTTTGGGAAGAAATGGAATACAACAGGGCGTTGGGCCTCATTCCGCACGGCTTTGCACACGTCTAGGAAAGACAGATTAAGTTTAAACGACCGGGACGGTACCGCAACATGGATCTCTGGCGGTTGTTTTCTTATTAGGGGGTCGACCCTGTTCGCGTCGTGGCGCATAAGGAAAGGCATTGATCCATCTTTCAATGTAATAATCGTCTCACTGAAGCACAGGGGATCGTTTACGAACGCCTCCTGGGCAAGGACATAGTCAATATGTCCCGACCGTGAGGTAACCGGATGGCCCACTGTCATCATCTGGATCGGAGCAAGCCGTAAGTTGGCGAGGAGCACGCCCCATAAACTCATTCCGATGCTCGGGAAATAAATGAGATCGGGCTTTGTCTTTATGACGGCGCCAATGAGTTTTCTTACATTCATAGGATCAAAACGGAATTCGATCACTTCATCAAAGAGTGTTCTCGACTGTTCATCAATTGTATCCGGTTCGGACAAGAGGACTAGACGAAATTTGTCGCTTAATTGCCGTATAGCTGGCGCATAACAGCGGTACATGGCATGCACCGACCGGAACTGCTCCGAGGCGACAAGGAGTGTTGGGCGGTTTTTCAGTTGCCTTGCCGACGAGAGTGCGGGCGGACGCACGTCGTTTTGTGCAAGCCACGTTTCCAACGCGTGGTTAATGTGCGTTTTGATATTATGTTTGTTAGGCGTGCACGCATAACTGCAGAGCATCCACACGTTGTATAACCCGACCAGCGTATTGTTAGTCAATGCTACCTTTTCAATTAGCTGACCGATTTCCAGCAGCTTAGACCGATTGGCTTCGGCGGTTGGCGTTAGAACCGTTCGATAACCGAGCAGTCCCGTGATTGCGGGTACTGATATTGAAGAAGGCAGCTTGTCAAGCGCTCGGAGCGGTTCATCTCGAAGGGAATCCAACGGGCAGCAGGTATAGAACTTCATCATCTGGGCCTGTCCGTCCCATCTTAACTGACCGGTCTGTTGACGTGTCCCTACCAGCACCAATAGAATGTCCGAATTGCCAAAGCCGCTTTCCGCAAGAATAAGTGCCAAGCTTTCGTTATGTAACAACAAGGCTTCATAAGCCTGCTGAGAAAGCATGAAGCTTGGATCGGCGAATAGCGAGGTAATGGCGGCGGCAAGACGCGTACACGCCTTTGCCCAAATATCATCAGCGCTATCACCGTTTGAATCCGAAAACGGATCGCCCTGTTCGACGAAATTCAGTATGTCGTTCAAAGTGAGTATGGCCGCCTGGTGCTGGCGCCCGTACACCTGCCGTTCGAGTTGTTCTATTGAAACCTTCTGTATCAATGGTTTTTACCTTATATGGTCGTGAAAAATCATAAAGCGAGAACATTTCCGAGGCGTCAAGCGGCGTCTCACAGCATCGCTGTGAGAAATGCGGGATAGTGATGTTTTTTTTGTGCCCCATCGATTCGGTAAGCCTAGGTTAGGAAGATTAAGAATTTCTCTTTAAGAGTTTATAGTAAAATTCGCTTTTTGACGTTAATAACGCCACCCACGACGTTGTGTTCGTCGGCGAAAAAGGGTTAACTTATTGAAATGTGAGTTTATATCGCTAATGCATTTATGTCAGCAAAGGAGAGCGTTATTCCACGCCTGAATGTTAGGGATCTTTCCGTGCACCACATCGGACCCGTGGAACTGTCCGTGGAAAAAGGAGAGTGCGTGTGCATCGCCGGCCCTTCTGGCATCGGCAAGAGTCTATTGTTGCGTGGCATTGCCGATATCGAGCCCCACGATGGAGAGGTACTATTGGACGGTGTGCGCGCGACGACGTATGCGCCGCCGCAATGGCGGCGACAGGTGGGCTTATTACCCGCCGAGAGTGCGTGGTGGTTGGAGACTGTGGCTGAGCACTTCACAACGGTGGATGAGCAACAACTCCAAACCCTTGGATTGACGACGTCGATTTTGGGAACGCCGGTTTCTCAAGCATCCACGGGCGAGCGGCAACGTTTAGCCTTGCTGCGATTGCTGCAGAATCAACCCAAGGTGCTATTGCTTGATGAACCGACCTCGGGGCTAGATCCAGAGAACACCAAACGCGTCGAAACGTTGCTTCAAATCTTTCGACAACAACACCAAGCGAGCATCCTGTGGATCAGCCACGATCCATCACAGATACGGCGTGTCTGCGACCGGAGTTTGACGTTTAATGGTCGTTCACTAACGGAGCAGGCAGCGTGAACCTGATTGCATTAGACGGTATTGACCTCGCCATCGCCTCACTGCTGGTGCTGGCGTTGGCCGGATTATCGTGGATATTGCACTTGGGTATTGGCCGGCAGATGCTCGTGGCCTCATTGCGCACCACGATTCAGTTGTTATTGATTGGCTTGGTTCTAAAGTTACTGTTTGCCAACGTGCATCTTGGGTGGGTCGTTTTGCTTGCCTCTGTCATGCTGTTAGTGGCGGGGCGCGAAGTCATGGTGCGGCAACAGCGTCGCTTCACGGGTACCTGGGGTTACGCGCTGGGTGCGTTGTCCATGTTTGTTTCCTCATTTCTCGTCACGATATTAGCTTTGACGATGTTGATCGAGGCGCAGCCCTGGTATACCCCCCAGTATGCAATTCCATTGTTGGGGATGTTGTTGGGCAATACCATGAACGGTATTGCGCTAAGTGTAGATCGGCTCACTCAATTGGCATGGCAGCAAAGACGACAAATCGAAGCGCAGCTCATCTTGGGTTACGATTGGAATGACGCTATCGGCGATAGCCGGCGCGAAGCCATGCGCGCGGGAATGATTCCCATTGTTAATGCGATGGCCGCGGCGGGTGTTGTCAGCCTGCCAGGGATGATGACCGGCCAAATACTCGCTGGGACGCCGCCCGTGGAAGCGGTGAAGTACCAAATTCTCATTATGTTTCTTATTGCGGCGGGAACGGGCTTTGGTACGGTGTTGGCCGTGTGGGCCGGATCACGGCGTTTATTCGATCAACGCCAACGGTTACGGTTGGACCGGCTGCGCCGAAGCGCCTGATCACGAAACAAGTCAAATCCGTTTCGGGCGGATGAGGCGGAGTTGAAAGTATAATCAATTTGTCATTTACGTGTCATAGTCTCTATGTCGAAAAAAACCAACAAGGAAGTCATTACAATACTGGGAGCCCGGCAAAATAATCTCAAAGGGTTTGATCTGAAGTTGCCACTGAACCAGCTCATCGTGGTGACCGGCGTTAGTGGATCGGGAAAATCCTCGTTGGCCTTTGATACCGTCTATGCAGAGGGGCAACGCCGTTATGTCGAAACCTTTTCCCCCTATGCCCGGCAATTCCTCGATCGCATGGATAAGCCCGCAGCCGATCGTATCGACGGTATACCACCTGCCATTGCTATCGATCAGACCAATCCGGTGCGGACCTCGCGCTCCACGGTGGGAACGATGACCGAGCTCAACGATCATATCAAACTTCTCTTTGCTCGGGCCGCGCACCTTTATTGCCGCGGTTGCGGTCACGGTGTACGGCGCGATACCCCCGATAGCATCTTCGAGTCGTTAGCCACCAAGCGTTCGCGAGGGAATGCCCCCGTTGCGCTCATTACGTTTCCTGTCGCTGTGCCCGAAAATTTCACTGTCATCGAAGTGATGGGGTTTCTTGAAAAGCAAGGTTATACGAAGATACATCGCAAGCGTAAGAAACGCTTGGAGGTGATTCAGGATCGGGTCCGGCTCACCGAAAATAATCGAGATCGCATCGTCGAAGCCGTAGAGGCCGCGCTTCGGGTTGGAAACGGCCGTGTCAATGTTTATCCCCTCGATGCCCAACGCAATGCCGCGCCACACCCGTGGCGGTTTTCCTCGCATCTTCATTGTCCCGATTGCGACGTGTATTATGACGAGCCCTCGCCGAGCCTTTTTTCCTTTAATTCGCCCCTCGGCGCCTGTGAACGGTGCCGCGGATTTGGCCGCACCATGGGCATCGATTATAACCTCGTGGTGGCGGATGAGAACAAATCGCTGGCTGAGGGCGCGGTCAAGCCGTGGCAAACGCAAAGCTATCGTGAATGCCAAGATGATTTGATTTCCTTTGCAAGAAAGCGTGGTATTCCCGTCGATATCCCATGGCGCAGGCTCAACAAGCGCCAGCGACATTGGGTGATCGAAGGGGAAGGGGATTGGGACGAGGGTGTATGGTACGGCGTCGTTCGGTTCTTCGACTGGCTTGAGACCAAGAGCTATAAAATGCATATCCGGGTGCTGTTGTCGAAGTACCGCGCCTACAATGTCTGCAACGTTTGTCGCGGTGCTCGCCTCAAGCCGGAGGCCTTGCTTTGGCGCGTTGGAACTAAAGGCGATGCGGACGGTGTAGTGGCGAGCGAAAAGCGGTTTTGCCCTGCTGGCATAGGTTTCGATGCGAAGACGCTGACAACGCTACCCGGTCTAACGGTTCACGACGTGATGCGTTTGCCCATCAGCCAATGCCAGCGATTCTTTCAGCAGTTACACTTGGCGGCGCCGTTAGACGACGCGGCCGGGGTGTTGCTGAAGGAGATCACATCGCGCCTGAACTACCTGGTTGCGGTGGGCCTTGGCTACCTCACCCTTGATCGGCAATCGCGGACATTGAGTGGCGGCGAAGTTCAGCGGGTCAATCTCACCACGGCATTGGGCACCGCGCTGGTAAATACGTTGTTCGTTCTGGATGAACCCAGTATCGGTCTGCACTCCCGCGACATCGAACGGGTTGTTTCCGTCATGCAACGGCTGCGTGACGTTGGGAACTCGTTAATCGTCGTCGAACACGACCCAGAAGTCATGAATGCGGCGGACCGGATTATCGACTTGGGGCCGGGGCCAGGCGAACTGGGCGGTGAAGTCGTGTTTTTTGGCACCCTTAGCGCACTCCTGACGAAGAAGCGATCGCTGACCGCCCAGTATCTCTCCGGAAGAAAGAGCGTGGCAATACGCGCTCAAGCCCGGCTGCCCGACGCAGAGGCGCGCTATATAGAAATACTCGGGGCAAGTGAACACAACCTTAAGGGCATCGATGTAAGAATTCCCCTCAACCGGTTGGTTTGCGTGACCGGCGTTAGCGGTTCCGGTAAATCGACGCTGGTTCAAGATATCGGTTACAACGCCCTGTGCAAGCTAAAAGCGCAGCCGAAGGAAACGCCTGGCGCCCACCGCGCCCTTCGCGGCCACCATCACATCGAAGCTGTCGTCCTCGTGGACCAATCACCCATCGGTAAAACCACGCGCTCTAACCCGGCCAGCTACGTGGGCGCCCTCGATGCCATACGTAAAGCCTTTGCCGATGAACCCGAAGCCAAAGCGCGCGACTACAAAGCAGGCACGTTCAGCTTCAACTCAGGAACGGGACGCTGTCCCACTTGTGGCGGTAACGGATTTGAGCATGTCGAAATGCAATTTTTGAGTGATGTCTACCTGCGTTGCCCTGATTGTGACGGAAGGCGTTATCGCCCGGAAGTGCTAGAGATTAAACTGTTTCACAGCGCCTTGGCCGACGGGAAGTCGATTGCCGATGTGCTGGACCTAACCGTTTCAGAGGCCCTCTCTTTTTTCGCCGACAATTCGAAGATCTTACGGGGGCTCGAGCCATTGCGCGCGGTGGGATTGAGTTATTTGAAACTGGGTCAACCGGTACCGACACTAAGCGGCGGCGAAGCGCAACGCTTGAAACTTGCCGGGCATCTGGCAAAAGCGAATAAAACCGATCAAACCCTATTCTTCTTTGATGAACCGACGACCGGGTTGCATTTTAACGATATTGCAAAGCTGTTGAGCGCTTTCCACCAATTGTTAGCCGAAGGTCATTCCGTCGTCGTCATCGAGCACAATCTTGACGTGATCGGTGCGGCGGATTGGATCATCGATCTGGGCCCTGAGGGTGGAGAGGACGGCGGTGAGATCGTGTGCGTGGGTACACCCGACGAGGTCGCACAATGCCCATCCAGCCATACCGGAGCCGCCTTACGCCGCTACGCGAGCCAAGCTGGCGGCTATGGATCGAAAGAGAAACGGCGACTACAAGCCACGCAACACGCCAAGCTCGACCAGGTCGTACAAATCGTCAATGCCCGAGAGCATAACTTGAAAAACGTTGAGATCCGTATTCCCCGTGAGCGCTTTACCGTAATCACGGGCATCAGTGGCAGCGGTAAGAGCACGGTCGCCTTTGATATCTTATTTGCCGAAGGGCAGCGCCGTTACCTGGAGTCGCTTAACGCCTACGCGCGACAGTTTGTCCAACCCGCCTCTCGGCCCGACGTGGACGCCGTATTTGGCATTCCGCCCACGGTAGCGATCGAGCAGCGAACCAGTCGTGGCGGACGTAAGAGCACAGTGGCGACGCTCACGGAGGTTTACCATTTTCTGCGCTTAATGTTTGTTAAGCTCGGTGTGCAGCACTGTCCTGATTGCAATATTCCCATCCAGCCGCAAACCCGTGAAGCCATTGTAGCGCAAGTGCTACGTGATTATAGAGGTCGCAATGTGACGGTGCTTGCCCCGTTGGTGGTGGGGCGCAAAGGTTATTACACCGATCTCGCAAAATGGGCGGCGGCCAGGCACTTTCCCCATTTGCGCGTAGACGGGAAGTTGCTGTCGACGGCATCCTGGCCGCGCTTGGATCGTTTTAAAGAACACAATATTGAGTTACCCATTGGTGAGATTAACGTCACCGCCAAAGCGGAGACGGCATTGCGCGAGCTGCTCGATACGGCCTTGAACTACGGTAAAGGGACCATGCAATTGGTCAGCGAAACGCGCGGCCGAAAAAAAGCGAACGCCCTAGCGGCTAGCAAGGCGGTTTTCTCAACGCACCGTGCGTGTCCGGGCTGCGGCCGGAGTTTTGAGGAACTCGATCCACGACTTTTCTCCTATAACTCCAAGCACGGTTGGTGTGAGCGCTGCTACGGCACGGGATTGGAGTTGGAAGGCTTTGACGACGAACAAAGCGGGGAAGAGGCCTGGTGGACTGCGCGGTGGGAAGGCGAGGAAAAAACGTGCCGCGCCTGCAGCGGGCAGCGACTGCGTCCCGAAGCATTGGCGGTGCGATTCCATGATCGCATTATCTCGGAGTTTACCGAATTGTCCGTCGAGGCCGCCGAGAAGTTTTTTCGTGGTTTACGGTTGCGCGGACGGGAGGCGGAAATCGCCCGCGACATGTTAGCGGAATTGCGGGCGAGGCTTGATTTTTTAAAGGAGGTCGGTTTGTCGTATCTGTCCTTGGATCGGTCGGCACCCACGCTCTCCGGTGGCGAAGCCCAACGTATCCGACTTGCCTCCCAGCTGGGGTCCAACTTACGCGGCGTCTGTTACATCCTTGATGAACCCACCATTGGCTTACACCCTCGTGACAACGAAATGTTACTGAACACGCTAAGCAAATTGGAAGGAAAGGGCAATACGGTTGTTGTGGTTGAGCACGATGAGGAGACAATACGCCGTGCCGAACACGTCATTGATATGGGGCCTGGCGCAGGCGTCAACGGCGGCCATGTTGTGGCCGAAGGGCCGCTTGGCGCGGTGCTGAAGAACGCCAACTCGGTGACCGGTCGATTCCTCGCCAATCCGTTACGCCACCCGATCATTGAGGCGCGGCGCGATCCCGTGGCGGTAACACCCCAGCTTGAGATAGAGGGCGCCTCGTTGCATAACTTGAAAGACATCACCGTTAAGATTCCGCTTGGGCGGTTAGTTTGCGTCTCCGGTGTCAGCGGCAGTGGCAAGAGCACTTTGGTGAGAAAAATACTCCATGAGAATCTTCACCGTATCCTCAGTAACAAGGCGAGGGGGCGTGTTCAGCCGCACGGTTGTGAGCGGATCCGAGGCGGCAACACCCTAAAACGGGTATTAGAGGTGGATCAAACGCCCATCGGCAAAACGCCCCGCTCCTGTCCTGCGACTTACGTTGGATTCTGGGATGCCATTCGTCGTTTGTTTGCGCAAACGCAGGAAGCGCGGCTGCGCGGCTACGGGGCGAGTCGTTTTTCATTCAACGTTAAAGGGGGGCGTTGCGATGAATGCGAAGGGCAGGGAACAAAAAAAATCGAAATGAGTTTTCTTCCCGACGTCAAAGTCCCCTGTGAGGCCTGCGGTGGGGCACGATTTACCGCCGAGACGTTAATGGTTAAATTTAGAAACCATAGCATTGGCGAAGTGCTGGCGATGAGCGTCGACGTGGCCGTGGATTTCTTTGCCGCACACCCAAAAATCCATAACGCGTTAAAGTTGTTGCAAGACGTGGGCCTGGGGTATCTCACCTTAGGGCAGCCCAGCCCCACGTTGAGCGGCGGCGAGGCGCAGCGGATAAAACTCGTTAGTGAATTGGCGAAAACAAGGACGCCGGTAGCTGACACACCAAGGACAGTTGCGGCAACGCTTTACGTGTTGGACGAACCCACCATTGGTTTACATATGGCCGATGTCGAGAAACTGATCCGGGTTTTGCACCGGTTAGTTGATGCGGGGAATACCGTGATTATCATTGAACACAATCTCGACGTCATCGCCGAAGCCGACTGGCTGATTGACCTTGGCCCGGAAGGAGGGGATGGTGGTGGGTGCATTGTCGCACAGGGAAGCCCGGAGACCGTCGCGCGTGTTAAACGCCGCTCCTATACCGCGAAGTTCCTCGCCGCGTTCTTGAAAGAGCGAGGCGCAAAGCCATCGCGTTAAATACCGCGCAGCCATTGGGTGGTGACGTTAAGGATGCGCTTAAAGCTTAATTAGGCAGCCAAACCGACCCCGATTTACGGCTACATGCGCAGAGCATTTTACTAACGTAGGGTGGATCAAGCGTAGCGGATCCACCATCTCGACAACCGACCGTACGCCTAATCTATCCTCTCGCCGCGATAACCGCGTCGCAGACTTCGTTTAGAGAACACATCATCGGTTAAATTGACGTTAACGTCGACTTTCTTTGTATCGTAAACGACTTGAGCCAAGGTCTTTGTTTTCTTAATGACTGCGGTCTTCCACACCCAGGCATCGCTGATTTTTTGCCACTTTACATTGAGTTTTTTAATAAACTCACCGCTTTTGTCAAAGTAGTCGACACGGGTTTGCACGCAGTCGGCCAAGTTGTCGGTTTTAGTGAACCAGGAGATGCGTTTGCTGTAGACGGGGTCTTGTTTGGGTCTATGCTCTATAAGAAAGAATTCTTTTCCCTCGTTGCGGGTGACCCGTAAAAATCGGTGCTCATCCTCGTCGACATCGCGAAAGCGCAAATCATCGTCGGTTAGGCCCCAGTCCATGTTTTCGGGCTGGCGTTTGGATACCCGAGTTACTGTTCGTAATTCCGGTAGTTAGACCCACTGGTCCGCCAGTTTGTCCGAGTCGTTGGTGTAGCCCCAACGCATGAAACTGACGCCTTCGTTATCGGGCGGAAAAAGCGAAAACAAAATAACCTTATCAACTATACCGTTCTTGCCGCCGAAGTCTTTCCATAGCCTAACGAATTCGTATTTCGTTTTCTTACCATTTTCGCCCGTGAGGGAGGCCGTCAGCAGCGAACGTTGATCGTCTCCTTGGTATTTGTAATAACACTGTTTAACGATGGCGATGGGATCATAAGACGCTTCATCGCGTTGGCCAAGTGCGAGAAGGGGGATAACCGGCGTCGTGGCCAAAAAAAAGGTGATGGCTTTCTTTAGATTGAACACGGGGAATTAAAAGACTATAAAAAACAAACAACTATGTTGTAGCTGCGGCGCTGAGAATATAACGAACCCCTAACTGTTTCGGCATGCGTGGTTAATATTATAGTGGGTCTAACCCGCATCTTTCACCAACGATCGTCGCGAGGGCGCGTAAGACGCTGTAGATTTCTGGGGCATGGAAGGTTTGGTGCCGCGAAGCACAGGGAAGTGCGAGAGCGGCCAGGGCGCGCGGCGAGCAAAGCGCGCTGCGACAAATTCGTTTCTCTATCGGCGGGGGCGTTGCTGCTTAGGCCGTCAGACACGAATGGTACTCACTAAATCGGTTCCATCTCTAATGCAGCGTGGGTGACGTGCGTATTCTTGCGTCGTAACCCAGCAATCGTTCCGCCAGGTACTCATAGAATAAGGGCCGCGGAAATAAATAATTGTCCAAAGATTGCGCCGGATTTTGACTCAGATTCAAGGCGCGGCAAGGGGCGCATAATCGCTTTATGTAACCCTTGCCGCAACACAGAAGCTGGGC
>CALZJI010000409.1 GCA_945787615.1 uncultured Chromatiaceae bacterium
CCCAACAAGTGTCCGAGAATCGCGTCGATCGCCGCCATGCCTGAGTTAAAGTTCCACGCCATGTACTCGTTGGCTAACTCGCCGCATTCCAAATCGACAATGTGGTTGGCGAGGCTTATGGAGGTGGGATTGAGTAGCCGCGAGTAGACTTCTAACATCATTTCTTTCCCCTGGAAGGCATCATCGATCCATTCCGTACAGGCGTAGAGATAGGTGGCGGTGCGGGTAATGACAGGGGTCGCCGAAAAAATAGCGGTTACGTTGTCGAAAATGGGGTAAGGCCCCTTGGCGATACGGGTCGACTGCTCTTCGACCAGGGATTGATACGTTTTCCGAAAAGGATTTTGTAGATTGTCCAACAGTTTCGCGAGCTGAAAGCAGAGGAATTTTTTAGCATTGAAGTAAGCAATACGGTCACTGCGATCCAGGTTGGCCAATTCTTGAAGCGTGGCTTCCCACACGTGAGTCAGTTCTATGTTGGCATTGTAAACGTGTGTGGCGAGCCGGCCAAGTGACTGGCCCATCGTCGTATCGGGATCAATCGCAAAATGGGCAAGTTGTTCTTGCGCCAGCTCTGCGATAGTTGTGGCGGTTGATGTCTTTCGCCGTGGGCTTAAACGGCGCGCGATAGCCAGATCATGTTGGTCATCGTTTCGCATTTTTTGCTTCCCATCTATGAAGTTAAATCCACAATATAGGCAGAAACCGAAAATGGATACTTGTTAAACGACGCTCACTTACTGGAGTCGAGCCGTACGCGAGATACGTACCGAAACGGAAGAATGTGAGATGCAAGATGTGACTCCGCCAGTGCCGTCAGCGTGAGATGTGATCCCGTCAATGAACCCGTCACTCGTTTCGACGCAACTGACGTATATATACCCGCGGCGTTTGAGATTTAGCTGTCAATAGCACGCCCTCTTCATTCCAAGGCCGCGTTGAAACTCCTCGCAATAGTCCGGCTATTACTCGTCATTTCGCCTTGCCACGAAATGAATATGACGCACTCTTAACACCTAAATCTCAAACGCCACGGGTATATTACTCGGTCCACTTGTGGGTATTGCCAAAACGGACTCCTTCCTCCTCGGTCGAGGTTAACTGAGTCTTTTTCGGAAGCCAATATTTTTTTAGACATTGGTTAAATACGTTCACCCATCTTGGATCATAATGCGTCTCTGCACACGCATTAATTTCCGATACCGCACGCAAGAGATGCTTATTGTGGCGTTTGTGCGGGCGGGTCGCGATCATTGCGTGAAACGAGTCGACGATAGCGACGATTTTCCCGCCGTCGCTGATCTCATTTCCTCGAAGGCCAAACGGATAGCCGCGACCATCCAGTCTTTCGTGGTGCTCTAACACCACGTGCTTACACTCCGGTGAGTATGCTATTTTATCCGCGAACGCCGCACCTTTTATCGGGTGTTGGCGAATGAGGTCACGCTCTTCACTGGTTAGTTTGCCGGGTTTCTCCAAGATGTCGCTCAAATGAGCTAGGCCAATATCGTGTAGGCAGATGCCGGCCCAAAGCGCTTCATGAGTTATAGGTTCGCCTTCCATGATGTTCATTGCCAACGCAAGTTCCTGCAGGAATAGGGTGTGGCGGGTTCCGTGTCGTGATTGTCTATCGGATAGCTCGCCGAGAAGAGAGAGTGGATCCTCTTCGCGGGAACGTATAAAGTCCAGCGCTTCGGTGAATGGGTCCACGGAGCCGGTCGGGATGAACAGTTCAACAGTCTCGATTTCCGCTCCGGAGGGTTTATCGTCAAATATTTCCGGAGCCGACTCTGTATCGTCAAACAAGACGACATCGGATTGTTTCGCATTCGCGTTCCCGACTTCGGGAATTTCACAAGCGACTTGAGCAATAGCGGAAGGTATTCGCTCGGCTAATTCCTCAATGCTTTTACATAAGATGACGTATTGAAGCGATACGTGGATTCTTTGCGCGCGTTCTAGGTCGATTGAGCGGTGATTCTCGACGTGGCGTGCGATCGCAAGTAGCCGGTCCATAAGCAGGAGCAAGTACTCCGAGAACGCAGGGGGATACGCGTTGTGTTCGATCATGAAGTCGAAAGCCTGGACTAGGATTTCAACGTTCTCTGATATGGGTGCGAGACTGAGCTGCGTCGAACCAACCCACAATTCCTTGAGTTCCGAACGTAACGTAGGGAGCGGTGTTAGATCATGAGGGTTATCCTCTAAACTGATCGCTAAGTGCTCGATACCTTGATGGCGTTGCTCAAAGGTCTCGCGGTATCCGATGAGCGTCTCGATATCTAGGCTTACAGGTAATTCCATACGGTCTTTTCCCCAGATGGTTCGGCAGATTAGCGTTCCCAGCATCGCCGCTGAGCGCTAGCCGACTGCCAAACATCCCGACCTATGTTCGGCGCAGCACTCGTACCGGGTCACCAAACCGCGGTCCCTTTACATTCAAAAAAGAATGAAATGTCTCGCGGTTGCTCAATATTAAACTTAAACAGAATACGCATATTCTTTTTACTAAAATCAAACATCGTCAGCAACGCGAAAATATTTAGCTTTTTTGGTAGGAACTCCACAACTGGCGGAGCGGCGTCACCCGGGACCCCATGGCCCGAAGAAATCTAAAACGGCGCGCTTTTTGGGGTGCGGGGGAACGGGATGACATCGCGGATATTTTCCATGCCCGTTAGGTAAGCGATAAAACGTTCGAACCCCAACCCGAATCCAGCGTGGGGAACGTTGCCGTAGCGGCGTAGATCGCGATACCACCAGAGTTCCTCTGTAATGCCCAGTTTCGCCATTTTCTCATCAAGCACGTCGAGCCTATCTTCCCTTTGGCTTCCGCCGATGATTTCGCCAATACCCGGTACGAGCACGTCCATGGCGGCGCAGGTCTTGCCGTCGTCGTTACGCCGCATATAAAACGCTTTAATATCTTGCGGATAATTCATAATAACGACCGGACCGCCGACGTACTCTTCGGCGAGATAGCGCTCGTGTTCCGACTGCAGATCCAGCCCCCATTCGACGGGAAATTCGAAAGACTTTTTCGCGCGTTTCAATGTATCAACGGCTTCAGCGTAGTCCATGCGCACGAATTCTGCCGTCGCAACCTTTTCTAACCGATCGATGACGGTTTTATCCACCCGTTGGGCGAAAAAGGCGATGTCATCTTGACAGTTATCGAGGACTTCGCGAACCACGTTTTTAAGAAAATCTTCCGCGAGATGGGCGTCGTCGCTCAAATCGGCAAACGCGATTTCCGGCTCCACCATCCAGAACTCTGCAAGGTGACGACTCGTGTTGGAGTTTTCAGCGCGAAAGGTAGGTCCGAACGTGTAGACCCGCGACAACGCCAAACAATGGCTTTCTACGTTAAGTTGCCCAGAGACGGTAAGAAATGTTTCGCCACCAAAGAAGTCCTCGGTAAAATCCGTCTCGCCTTTATCTGTGCGCGGTAAATTGGCCAGATCTAACGTGCTAACGCGAAACAGCTCGCCCGCGCCTTCGCAATCGCTGCTCGTGATAATTGGCGTATTGACCCACAGAAATCCGTGGTCCTCAAGATACCTGTGAACGGCTAACATACAACGGTGGCGAATGCGCGAGATGGCGCCAAACGCGTTGGTGCGTGGACGCAGATGGGCCACGGTGCGGAGAAATTCAAACGTGTGGCGCTTTTTCGCCACGGGATAGGTTTCTGGATCGTCAACCCAGCCCAGCACTTCCACGTTGTCGCCTTGGATCTCGACGGACTGCCCCTTGCCTTCACTTGCCACGAGCTTGCCATGAATACTAACGCTGCACCCGGTGGTCACGCGAAGGATGTCGTCCTCGTAGTTGGGCAAGCTTTGGTCGGCGACGACCTGGATACCGTCAAAGCTTGAACCGTCATACACATTAAGAAAAGAGAAACCGCCTTTAGAGTCGCGCCGGCTGCGAACCCAACCGTTCACCGTCACGTTGCTCTCAAGCGGTATATCGCCTCGAAGAAGCGTTTTGATTTGGGGCGTAAAATCCATGAAACACCTCATTGCGAAAAGGAACCTGTTGCTGGGTGGAGAACCTATATTATCTTAACCTGATACTCGCCGGCGAGAAATGCGGGTTAATTCCCATCAGTTCGCTCTCGCAATAGGCTTGCTTCGGCTTCTTTCAGGGCCGGTGGAGCACCGAATAGAATCAACGTATCGCCGCTATGCAACACCGTGTTTCGGTCGGGATTGGGAATACGGGCATTTCGCCGCTGCATGGCCGTCACCGTCACCCCCAGCGTCTCCAATCCCAGGTCGGCTATACGGCGTCGTGCAGCCCATGCATCTTCCGGCAGATCGATGGCGCAAAGCTGCTCTATCGCGTCGCTGGCCATGGTATCAATGGATTCCTCCCCGGGGAAGAGCCTGCGAAGCAGCGCATAACGGCCTTTTCTTACATCGCTTATTTTGTTAAAAACTCGCGAGACCGGAACGTTGAGCATGATCAGTAGATGGGATACGAGCATTAAACTCGCCTCCATCGCCTCCGGAACCACCTCGGTGGCCCCGGCCTTCTGTAACCGTTCCAGTTGAAAATCATCGGGAGTACGGACCAAAATGGGGATGTCGGCATTCAGTTGACGCACCTTGTGTAAGATTTTAATGGTCGTCTCAACGTCGTCGAGGCTGACGACCAGGGCAGCGGCTCGCGACAATCCAGCGGCTTTAAGCAACTCAAGGTTAGCGGCATCCCCGTAACTAACCGGCTCCTTCGCCTTGACGGCGTTTTGTACCAACAGGGGGTCAAGGTCCATGGCGATGAAGCGAATGGCTTCGTCCTGTAAAAATCGGGAAATGTTTTGCCCGACTCTGCCGTATCCGCAGACGATTACATGGTCATTAAGGCCACGCGCCGTACGGGCCACCTGCTGCTCTATTTTTTTCCAGCTCATGGTCGCGGCTGCGGGCAAGGTAAATTTAACGATAAGTCCGTTAAAGCGTATCAACAGCGGGGCAAATCCCATGCTAACAAGTAGCGCCGCCAAAATGACTTGTCCGTAGTCGGGTTGGATGAGGTTGGCGTTAAGGGCCAGGGTCAGGATAGCGAAACCGAATTCGCCGCCGTGGGCCAGCACTAGCCCGGTACGCAATGCAACGGCGCCGTCCCAGCCAGCCAGACGGCAGAGCCCCGCCACAAGCAACAATTTAAAGACCATCAAAGCGGTGAGCAGCAACAGTACCCACGGCCATGTTTCCGGCAATAGGCGGATATCGAGCAGCATGCCAATCGTTATAAAGAAGAGCCCCAGCAAGACGTCACGAAATGGGCGGATTTCGGCTTCCACTTGATGGCGGAACTCGGTTTCGCCCAGCATCATTCCGGCTAGAAAAGCGCCAAGCGCAAGGGATAATCCGAAATGATGTGTGATCCAGGCGGCGCCGAGTGTGACGAGCAGGGCCGTCAAGGTAAACAATTCCGTGGATCGAAATCGGGCCACCCCTCTAAATAACGGCCGCAACACCCAATGACCGAGGGCAAGAATCAACAGCAAAGCGAGCACGCCGTCACCCACTGCGGCGATTAACGTCACTGCAGACGTTTTCTCGCTGACGACGGCGAGGCTGGACACGAAAATAAGGAAGGGGATCACCATAAGGTCCTGAAACAAGAGAATGCCCACAGCGTTTCTGCCGTGGCGAGAGTGAAGCTCCGCCTGATCCGCCAACTGTCGAGTAACGAGCGCCGTTGAGGACATCGCGACGACGCCCCCGAGTGCCACGGCTCCTTCCAAAGGCAAACCGAGTTGGACGGCCACGACGGCAGTTACGGCGGTGCTCAGCAGGACCTGAAATCCGCCGAGGCCGAGTACCGCGCCTTTCATGCGCACCAATAGCGGTAGCGAAAACTCCAGGCCAATAGTAAACAATAAAAAGACAACGCCGAATTCTGCCAACGCGCGGGTACTTTCAGCGTCCGTGATCAATCCGACACCGTACGGTCCTACTAACACGCCAACGGACAAATAACCGAGGATGGGCGGTAACCGTAAGTAGAGAAAAATCACGATCACCACGACCGCTGCTGCGAAGAGGATTAAGATGTCATTCAAGTAGCTGTGATCCATGCTGTTAAGAGGCTAACACAACGGCAGACGAAATCGGCGTTTCGAACGTTAAACGGGGCCTAAAGATGAACCGCGGGACGTTGTTGACGATAGGTTTCGTTGACGCCACTGAAACTAATTCCGATTAGCTGAGTCAACAATAAAACAACGTTGACTCATCGCGAAGGGACGGTAGATCCACGGGAGTCGGCATTTGACGGTCAAATTCACAAGCACCGCCGTAAAATAGGGGGAAAAATCATGATTAATGCTCTGTTTTTGGTCGCGGCGCTTCAAGCCGCGGCGTTGCCGCAAGGCTATGAAACGGCCAAGTGGGGGATGACGCTTTCGGAAATCAGAAAAACCACAGCCGTCGTCGAGGCCAAGCCGGAAAATGGCTACAGTTACGGCGACCATACGGAAGTCGATCCCGACGTGTATGTACAGACCACGCCTGACAACAAGCGTATCGAATATTACTTTTTCGAAAAACGGCTCTACAAGGTTTACGTGATTTACGATCCTGGCAAGTCCGATATGAATTTCTATCAATCGATGCATAAGAAGATCTCAAATCAGTTTGGCCCGCACGTGAAGGCGTTCGATGAGCGCGTGTTCGGTATGCCGATCAAGCACATCTTATGGGAAGACGATGAAACTTCAGTCGATTTGCGCTACGGCGCGGGGTTTGTTTATGAAGTACGCGTCGACAAAGCGACGGCGGCGCGAAAAGCGCGCCAGGTTGATTTGAGAAACGCGATTTAAAACTGTGTGGCCTAGCGCTAGATCTTACAGTCGCGGACCCATATAGCGGTAACGGCGGGGCATTGCACGGAGAGTTTCGCTATACCGCCGAGTATTTGGCGTCGCCTGGTGCGTTTTCACTGGATCCTGTGGCGTTACCACTCGATAATCGAATTTTTCAGGCGAGTAATCCGCACACGGAGATTCAAGGCGTATTTGAAGATTCACTTCCTGATGATTGGGGGCGACAGTTAATCGTACGGCATTTCCGCTTACCCAGAGGAAAGCAACGCGTCCCAAATCTACTTTTTTCATATATAGGTGAGTCAACGCTCGGTGCGCTAAGTTACTTTAATCCAGACGCTCCACAAGCAGCTGTAAGGTCAGCAGGGCTTCCGGGGTATGATCCTCCTTGACTGATTCCGCTGCGTCCGGAATTCCTACTTGAAAAGCTCATCGATCCGAAATAGTTGTGCAACGTTAAGGTAAAGCGTGATTGGCGCCGATAAGAGGTAGATTATGATGGAGCCGATGGCTTGCGTATGTGGCCTTATCGACCGACCACATGGGGGCGTTCATGGTTAAGCTAATTCTTTCCAGAGCGGCATAGAACTTTTCTCCTCCGGCAGCCTCCAACTCAATTAATACCGCACAAAAAGTTGAAAATACGTAAAAAGCGTGTATCGTTTACACTATGGCTCGTAAAGGAAAAACACTACTAAAACTATTGCTGATCGTCGCCATGACGATTCAGCCGGCGGCATTTTCCTATGCCATGGCTGGGATGGGAGTTATGGGTCACGGGGAACAGCTTGGGGCTCCTGAGACATCGGTTCATACACCGTCGTCATACGATACGGGGCTAGACGCATCACACCACGACGCAGTTAAACATGGCTTTGATAAACATCACGCGCCAGACTCATCAGACGATTGTTGTACAACACCTGCCTGCTGCGCCGGCGCCATCGCGGTGATATTCACCACGACAGGCGACGTACATCTCGATTCGCAATTTGCACCGGACGATGCCGATTGGATCGGCGTTTCGTTACCCACTGAAGTCAAACCTCCTCGAAACATCCTCCGCTAATGCGCTTAGCGCGTTGAGCTGAAGCGTGCGTTCCGCACGCAATTCAGCGTCCCGTATTTTGTTCCTTACCGCCGGTATGGCGTGCGGCCTATATGGTTGCCCGTAAGCGCGTTCTTCAAACGCGTGGTCATCGCCGGCGCGTTCGGAACGCCGGAGGAGGAAAATGTTTAAGGAAAGAGTTAAGAATGTACTAAGGCGTCTATTGGTGGGCGTCGCGGCGTTCGTCGCCGCGTCGACTGTCGTCGCCGCTGATCTTAGGTTGGAGGAGGCGGTGGCGGAGTCGTTGTCCACAAACCCGGGATTGGCGGCCATTGAAGCCCGCGCCACGGCGTTGGCCGAAATACCGACTCAGGTCGGTACGTTGGCCGATCCGCGCCTGTCGGTAAATCTGCTGAATTTGCCAGTCGACAGCTTTTCCCTGAGCCAGGAAGCGATGACCCAAATTCAGGTTGGGCTCTCCCAAGCGTTGCCTTACCCCGGTAAGTTGGCGCTGAAAAAGGAAACAGCGACACTGGAGGCTGATGCCGCTGGCGCTGACGTTGAAGAGATGCGGCTGCGACTGGTGCGGGATGTCAAGACGGTGTGGTGGAACCTCTTCTACCTGGATCGCGCGCTGGAAGTTGTCGAACGCAACCGAACCTTGTTGGGCCAATTGGTTAGTGTCGCCGAGACCCGCTATCAAGTCGGGCAGGGCTTACAACAGGATGTGTTACTAGCGCAACTGGAAATCTCCAAATTACAGGACAGCGCAATCGGGTTGGCGCGAACCCGTGATAACGAATCGTCGCGTTTAAATGCATTGCTCGGTCGTCCCACAGCTCAACCGGTTAAGCTGGATTCTGCGGTTGAGGAGGAGTTACCGAGGCTCCTCGATTCATCAGAGCTACAGCGCCAGGCGACGGAGGGTAGAGCACGCCTAACAGCGCAGCAACACCGGATAGGCGCGGCGCGCGCTCGGCTCGATCTGGCAAAAAAAGGCGAATCGCCGGATTTCAACGTTGGCGCGGCATACGGTTTTCGCAACGGCGAGAATCCCGACGGCAGCAGCCGGGCGGATTTCGCTTCCGTCTTGTTCAGCATGAATCTACCGCTTTACAGCGGCAGCAAGCAGGACAAAGAGGTGGACCAACGCAACGCCGAGTGGATACGGCAAAAATATTCTCTCGACGATGAACGCAACCAAGTGGCCTCGGAAGTGAGTCGCGCCATTGCCGATTACCAGCGGGCCGTCGAACAGGTTGCCCTATTTCGACAAGAGATCATACCCCAGGCCCGGCAGACGGTGGACGTCGTGCTGGCCGGTTATCAAGTCAACAAAGTCGATTTTCTTGATCTGATACGCAGTCAGACCACGCTGTATAACTTCGAGACTCAATATTGGAACGCCCTGAGCGCGGCCAACCAGGCGCTGGCCCGGTTGGCCGCGGCCGTTGGCGAGGAGACAGTTTATGAATAAGCAAGTTGCCATTGCAGGTACCGTAGTCATGGCGCTGGGGCTGGCTATTGGCCTGGGCGCCGGGTACTGGTTCGCGACGGTACGCGCGCCGCAACACGCGGTTCCCGCGCGAAGCGAGCCCAGTGAACAGAAAGTGCTTTTTTGGCGGAATCCCATGAATCCTGCGATTACCTCCCCCGTGTTCACCAAAGATGAAATGGGCATGGATTACATCCCCGTCTACGCCGATCAAGAGAAACCCAAAGAGCGTGAAGTGCTCTTTTGGCGCAACCCCATGAGTCCCGCCATCACCTCGCCGGTGTTTACCAAAGATGAGATGGGTATGGATTACATCCCCGTCTACGCCGAGGGGGACGGTAGTGGCGATGAGCCTGCCGGCACCGTCATCATCGATCCGGTGACCGTCCAGAACATCGGCGTGCGTACCGCCATGGCGGAGCGCCGCACCCTCGCCCGCGAGCTCAACGCCCTGGGACGCATCGATTTTGATGAAGAGCGATTGGCTCGGTTACATCCTAAGACCTCCGGTTGGATCGAGGCGTTACATATCGATGAGACCGGCGTTCAAGTAAACCACGATACCATTCTGCTAAGCATCTATTCCCCGGATCTGGTGGCGGCCCAGCGCGAGTATTTGGTGGCACTGAACAATTGGGAGGCGTTGCGCAAGAGCGGCGCCACTCAGTTTAAGCAAAGCGCTAAAACGGTGTTGGAAAGCGCTCGGGAACGGCTGGAGTTGTTTGACGTGCCGGCGCATCAGATCAAAGAGCTCAAGCAGAGTCGCAAGGTTAAAAAAGAACTGCATATACACTCGCCTTTTCAGGGGAGGGTAATGAATATAGGCGTCAGGGAAGGACAATATGTCAGCCCCAAAGACGAGCTTTATCTCGTTGCCGACTTGAGCCACATCTGGGTCAACGTGGATGTTTTCGAGGATGAGTTGACGTGGCTGAAAGTGGGTGACCGCGCCGAGATGTCGGTGCGTGCCGCGCCGGGCCGCAGCTACGATGGCGCGATTACCTTTATTCATCCTGTATTGAATAGCAGGAGTCGCTCGGTACAGGTACGGCTGGAGTTCGATAATCCTGGTCTGTCTCTCAAGCCGGGCATGTTCGCCAACGTTGTGCTGTATACCGATCCACAACCCGATGCGGTCGTCGTGCCGAGTGAAGCCATTGTACGTTCCGGTAGCCGCGAACAAGTGTTCGTTATGCGCGAAGCCGGAAAATTCGAACCGCGTGATGTCACTTTAGGGGTTAACGCGCAAGGTGTTACTCAGATTCTTGAGGGGGTAGAGCCCGGGGAGCACGTGGTCACCTCCAGCCAGTTCCTAATCGATTCGGAATCCAAGCTACGCGAAGCCACGGCCAAGATGATGGAAGCCATGTCAGGCACCGCAGGGAAAGACATGAGCGCTATGGATATGTCTGACATGGATATGTCTGATAAGGGCATGAGCGAAATGGATATGCAGGACATGGATATGTCTGATATGGAAATGAGCGACATGGACATGGGAGAGTAAGTCATGATCAAAAACATCATCGATGCCTCCTTGCGCAATCGTTTCTTGGTCGTTATCGCTACGGTCATAGCGGTAGCGATTGGGCTGTGGTCCATGAAGAACACTGCTCTCGATGCGATTCCGGATCTTTCCGACGTCCAAGTGATCGTCTTCACCGACTATCCGGGCCAGGCGCCGCAGGTGGTCGAGGATCAGGTGACCTATCCGTTGACCACAGCCATGCTGGCGGTACCCAACGCCAAAGTCGTGCGCGGTTATTCGTTTTTCGGTCTTTCTTTTGTATACATCATCTTCGAAGACGGCACGGATATGTATTGGGCCCGCTCGCGGGTGTTGGAGTACTTGAACTATGTCAGTGCCCGCTTGCCCGATGGCGTGTCGCCATCCCTGGGGCCGGACGCCACAGGCGTGGGGTGGGTTTATGAATACGCCTTGGTCGATCGCACCGGTCGACACGATCTGGCGCAACTGCGCGCCATCCAAGATTGGTATTTGCGTTATCCGCTGCAGACGGTCGAAGGCGTGTCCGAGGTGGCGTCGGTAGGCGGCTACGTCAAACAGTACCAGGTGGAAGTCGATCCTAACGCGCTGTTGGCCTACAACATCCCGTTGTCCAAAGTGAAGCATGCCATCCAGCGTTCCAACAACGACGTGGGCGGCAAACTGGTGGAGATGGCCGAGACCGAGTACATGGTGCGTGGTCTGGGCTATATCCAATCCATCGACGATTTAAACGTTATCCCCCTTGGTGTGGATGACAACGGCACCCCGATTCGTTTGCAGGATGTCGCCCACGTGCATTTGGGGCCGGAGTTACGCCGTGGCCTAGCCGAATTGGACGGCCAGGGCGAAGTTGCCGGGGGCGTGGTGGTGATGCGCTACGGTGAGAACGCGTTGGCCACCATCGAGCGGGTACGCGCCAAACTGGAGGGTTTGAAAGTGGGCTTGCCGGATGGCGTGGAAATCGTTCCCGTCTACGATCGTGGCGATCTCATCGAGCGGGCGGTGGACAATTTGGTGGAAAAACTCATCGAGGAGTCCATTGTCGTGGCGATTATTTCGGTGCTGTTTCTCCTGCACGCCCGCTCCGCCCTAGTGGCCATCGTCTCGTTACCTATCGGCATATTGATCGCCTTTGCCATCATGAAATGGCAGGGCATCAACGCCAACATCATGTCTTTGGGCGGTATCGCCATCGCTATCGGTGCGATGGTGGATGGCGCCATCGTCATGATCGAAAATGCCCATAAGCATTTAGAACGCATGACAGCCGAGAGAAACCGGCCGCTGCAGCCAGGGGAACGTTGGGAGGCCGTTGCCTCGGCGTCTCGGGAAGTGGGTCCGGCGCTGTTTTTCTCGTTATTGATTATTACCGTTTCCTTTCTGCCGGTGTTTACGTTGCAGGCCCAGGAGGGGCGTCTCTTTTCCCCTCTAGCCTTCACCAAGACTTATGCCATGGCGGCCGCGGCGGCCTTGGCCATCACCTTGGTTCCGGTGTTGATGGGTTATTTTATCCGCGGCAAGATTCCGCCCGAAGCCAAGAATCCCGTTAATCGCCTGCTCCATTTCATCCACGCACCCGTGTTGAACCTCGCCATTCGCTGGCGTTGGCCGACCGTGCTGTTGTCCTTGCTGTTATTGGGCGCGACCGCGTACCCCGTGAGTCAGCTGGGCAGCGAATTCATGCCGCCCTTGGACGAAGGCGACATTCTCTACATGCCCACCACCTACCCCGGGATTTCGGTGACTAAAGCCAAGGAGATCTTGCAGCAAACGGATAAGATCTTGAAGACATTCCCTGAAGTGGAGCGCGTTTTCGGTAAAGTGGGGCGGGCGGAAACCGCCACCGATCCGGCGCCCCTTTCTATGCTGGAAACCACCGTTCGCCTGAGACCAAAATCGGAATGGCCCGACCCCAACAAAACCACGAAGGCACTGATGGATGAGATGGACGCGGCCATCCAGTTTCCCGGCTTGGCCAACGCGTGGACCATGCCCATCAAGACCCGCATCGACATGTTGTCCACCGGCATTAAGACGCCCATTGGTATTAAAGTCAGCGGGCCAGATTTGAACGTATTGGAACAGGTCGCTGGCGAAATCGAGCAGGTGTTGAAACAACTCCCCGACACGCTGTCCGCCTTCGGTGATAAGGCCGCTGGGGGCTATTACCTGGACTTCGATATCGACCGCCAAGAAGCGGCGCGCTACGGCCTCACGGTGGGCGACGTTCAGGATATCATCCAAAGTGCCATTGGCGGCATGAATATCACCCAGACCGTGGAGGGACTGGAACGCTATCCCGTCAACGTGCGTTATCCTCGCGAGCTGCGTGACAACCTGGACAGCGTAAAACGGGTGCTCATTCCGACCCCCACCGGTGCTCAGATTCCCTTGTCGTTGGTGGCTGAGCTTGAGCTTCGCAGGGGGCCGCCGGCCATCAAGAGCGAGAACTCGCGGCCCAACGCCTGGGTTTATGTCGACATTAGAACCTCGGACATTGGCGGCTATGTCGCCCAGGCCAAAGAAATCGTGGCAAACCAGGTGAAGATTCCGGCGGGTTACACCCTGGTCTGGTCGGGCCAGTTCGAGTACATGGAGCGGGCGGCACAACGCCTGCGCATCGTAGTACCGGCGACGTTGTTGGTAATTTTCCTGTTGCTCTACTTTAACTTCCGCAATATCGCCGAACCTCTCGTGGTCATGTTGTCAATTCCCTTCGGCCTCATCGGTGGATTCTGGCTGGTGCATTGGTTGGGATTTAACCTGTCGGTTGCGGTGGCGGTGGGTTTCATCGCGCTTGCGGGTGTGGCGGCCGAAATCGGCGTTTTGGTGCTCACCTTCATCGACCAAGCCATTGAGCGACAACGTCACGGCAAGGCGCTGAAAGAAGCGGAAGACCTCGACATCCATCACGGTCGGCCAGTGGACGCCATGTTGACGGCCAAAGAAATCATGACCGCTGTTTATACCGGCGCTGCCGAGCGCGTTCGCCCTATCGTCATGACCGCCACAGCCATTATCGCCGGCCTATTGCCCATTATGTGGGGCAGCGGTACCGGCTCGGAAGTGATGCAACGCATTGCAGCGCCCATGGTTGGCGGCATGGTAAGCGTAACCGTGTTGAGCCTATTGGTTCTTCCAGTGATCTACGGGCTGGTGCTGCAAGTCCAGGAAAGAATCAGGCATGGCAAGACAAGCCAAGAGACCGTATCACCAAGCGGATTGATCGAAGCTGAAACTCAATGACATGACATTTTAATCCCTATCGAAAGGAGTAACTTATGAAAAACGCAACGCGACCACTATTGACTATCGCCTTCACTGGCATGTTGTTCACCTCCGCTCCCCTGTATGCGGCAGGGTCCCATCAACACGGCCACGACAATGGAGAGCCTGAAAAAGTATCCGACATGAATCACGATGCGCA
>CALZJI010000410.1 GCA_945787615.1 uncultured Chromatiaceae bacterium
AAATTGAGCACCTAGGTTGGAAACACCTAGCGTGAATGGAGTCAAAGTCGGGGAAACCTCAGCACGTAAGGGTGGTGGCGATCCCGAGCTAAGCCTTTAACGTTGGCGCGTAAGGAAAGTGTAGAGACTTGACGGCTCCTACCTACGTCGTGAATTAAGATCACAATGCTTAGTGCCGCGATAGGGTAAAGAGAAAGTCCAGGCCACAAATGCTGTTTAAATCAAACACAGCAGCGAAAGCTGTAGTTGGTAAGAAAATCCCTCGGGAGTTAATCCCGTGCCGGTTCGACTCCGGCCCCGGGCACCATTGCATAAACACGTTATTGCTAATTAAACCATTCCGGTAGTCCCCATACTCTCGTTTTTTTGTTTAGACGCTTGGGATAAGCATCGCCTAAGTGTCTGTTATTCATACCGCACAGTGATTTTTGCCGCTCATCTGTTTGCTATTAAAAAGCGGTAAGATATCGCTCTAGCATCGATAAGTAGTTAAACTGGCTATTGAAAAGCCGTTCCGAAAAGTTGCCGTATTTCTCTCCAGGACAACCGGTACGAGGTGCTCTCCGTTCCCGTGTTGGCTCGCATTGTGGACCCTGGGGCGGGTCTGCGAGGCTGCGGAGTATAATGATAAATATAATCTGTTGATTAGTAGAAAAGTCTACGCTCTTCTGAAATGTCCCATAGAACGATAATAAAAACAACAGGATGGCTTTAACTGCAGTAACCAACGGTGGGTCAAAATGACGTTGCCTAAGTATTCGATCTTGTTTGCCTCACTCTTAATTGGCGCTTGCCAAACCACCCCGATAAGAAAACCAGATCTTACCATCGAGGAGCCCGTAAACTACATTTGGTTGAAGGAAAATGTCTTTACACAATGCGTTTACTGCCATACCTCATCCGGTCGCGTTAACTTGGCGCTATACGACGAAGTGATGACGGTCGTCGAGCGCGGTGATCCGCTAAATAGTCGGCTCTATCAAATGGTCGCGTCTGGACGCATGCCGAAGGGCGGACGCCTCTCAGATGAGCATATCGCCAAAATATACTATTGGATTGAACGGGGCGCGCCGCGGCGTTGATCTGTCCGTGCGCTTCTCTCCACTCGCTTTCTGATTCTTAAATCAACGGAGGTTAACTCGGGTACCTATTTACATAGAAAGCATAAGGGTATATGCTTATAACCGGTAACAGTTCAGAGGTTGTTATGATACACGGTTTCTTATCGCTCATAGTTACGTTACTGGTTATAAACGCGTTTTTTATTATCGTGTCTCGCATTAAGGAAAGCAGGCGGGAAGTCCAGCGGCACCGCGAACTTACACGGCGCGTAAGGCAGCTTCGTTTGTGCAAAATGTTATCTTATCTCGGTGTAGAGCTTGACGAATACGCTCGCGCATTGCCGCCATACGACACAGAGAGCCATGTTCGTAACTGTAAAGGATGTGAAGCCCTAGAAACCTGTGATGCCTGTCTACGCGATGGCAAAATCGTTTGGGACATGAATTTTTGCCCTAACTACGGATCGCTGATAAAGCACAGTAAAACAATCGCTGACCACAGATAAGCGCTTGCCGCACTAACCTGATCCGTGGTGTCCCCGTCTTGAGACAGACTACAGGCAGACGCTGCAAGTCTCTCAGCATTATCGGATTTTTTCAGCGAGCCCGCATTTCTCACCAGACCCGTGCGCTCTCGCTTGTCCTTCACCCCACAAGGCAATGGCATTCGCTAAAGCTGTTTTCAGACAAATATGTACTGAGAAACACACGTAAGTGATTGAAAGCTGAATCCAAAAAAACGATATTTTGCATCGAATTCGCTTAAGCGAATGCCATTGCCCCGCAAGGGAGTACCTAGCCCGCATTTCTCACACCCGATCGTCGCGAGGGCGTCTAAGGCATTGAAGATTCGGCGCGCACGGACTGGAGGGCGACGAAGGCGTACTAGACAGTCCGTTGAGGAGCCCGTAGGGAGTACGCGTTGAAGATTCAGTGTCTTAGGCGGCCGCAGTAGATTGGGTGTGATAAATGCGGGCTAGGAACCGAGAGCCGTCATCGTCCTGCTAAAAAATGCGGGCTAGCCTCTTCGCATCCTTCAACCACGCGCAGACCTCGCACCGACATAGGTGAGAATTATGGCCCCATTGATCCACTTGGACGTCTACATATGTTATTGCGAATTCCAACGCCTCGAGGAGTTCCTTCATAGGCTTCGTTTTAAGCAAGGTGTCATGGTCATTTTCCATTAGCCAATGGCACTCTTGTCTAAAATCGCATTCTTGACATTTTTGGTCTTCAGCGTGGTAGAAGCCGGCATGTAGACAGCTATCAAAGTCGAGATCTGACAGGAGCTTATAACGAGGAAAGCCGATGGTATCGATCACTTGTTGGCGCATTGCCTTATCCTCATTCCCATGGGAAACATGCAGTTTTGCCGATCTAGAAACCTTTATCTATAAATATAGCCTCTAAGTGCAGAGGTGTGAATGGTAAATCTTTACAACACTTCGTGTTCGACGTCTTAACCCGAATTTCTCACAGGGACGCGCGAAGTTCGCACGCGGAATTGCGAAAGACGGGTTAAGGTTTCGGGGAGTGTGTCGAAAAAAAGGTAGGGTAGAGCGTTTACTACTTCCGAAATCACCGTGACGTTTGCATAACGAAAGAGACTCTCGTAACTTATGGAAAATAAAAACGAAAAACTATTGTTACAGATTGCGGAGATTCGAAGTAGTTATGCGGCGTGCTTGCCGGAAAAAGTCAATGATATCCACGACGCTTGGAACCACGTTCTCGCCAACAAAGGACAGATTGAGCCGCTCGAGCAATTACATCGATTTACTCACTCGCTTAAAGGTAGCGCGGGAACCTTTGGTTTTAAAGATATCAGTGATCTGGCTCGTTTAATTGACGACCACGTTAAAGCATTTATTGACGACGGCCAGGCCCAAGGCCAACAAAGTGAAAGTGAGATCTCCGATCTACTAAATCAATTAGTAGCTTCCATAGAGGCGAGCGTTGAAATGCCAGAATAGTAGAGTACCCGTATCAAGTATTTTGACGGAATGTACTCGTCAATTGTATACACGGAAAAGACTAACTCACACCGCTACTTTCCTTCTAATTGACTCCAGGTTCGGCGCTTCAAAAACCAAAGTAAGAACGTAAACACGATTAAATAACCCATAACATAATACCCCATGGTGCGGCGGTCGTTTGCATGTGGATCTGCAGTCCATTCGAGGAAAACCGCCGCATCGCGAGCCTGCTCTTCTAGTACTTTTCGGTCTTGGTCGTCTGTCGTGCTCGAATAACTCAGAACGTCGGGCATACGAATACCCGGAAACACGCTATTGTCGACGCTACCGTCCTCATTTTGATGATAGCTTGTCAGCAATGTGTAGATATAACGTCCTTTACCTTCGCGTGCTTTCGCGATTAACGACAGATCAGGCGGAACAAGGCCAAACAAGGATTTTGTCATCTCCACAATATCAGGGCTAAAAATGGGGGCATTGATGTCGTTATCGCCCTTCAATTCCGCGACTTCCTGATGGTTAAAACCAATTCGCAGTAATTCGCGATATTTAACGTACGTAAGGTTGTGGCAACCGGTGCACATGGAAAGTACAAACTGTGCTCCGCGCTTTAAGTTTTCACTCTCGTGACTTAGCTCGACGTCGGCGAGTGACGATGATGGTGACGCGGCGCGTAGATCATATGTCGACATAACACACAGTAACGCCATCAGTGACGGAAGCATGGCCCTCATCGCTTTGTCTCCTCTCGTCGAGCGGTGGCCTTTCGTCTCCTTTCATGGGATTCTTCGCCCTCGATCAAGTCGAGAACCTCTCGACTTAGTCCCCGCTCAAGAAGCCATTTCTCTTCGTGCTTCGATAAGAAAGGGAGCAGTAGGAACACGCCAAAGTAGATAAACGTCGCGATTCGCCCGAGGAGCGTCATTGCATCCGTCGGTGGCTGGGCGCCGACATACGCCAAAACGGCAACGTTAACGACGAAAACATAAAATAAAATGCGATATGCTGGCCGATATCGGGATCCCCCGGGAATCTTGCTTCGATCCAAATAAGGCATGGCTGTAAAGATCAGTATGGACAGTACCATCGCAACAACACCGCCTAGCATATCCGGTATGGCGCGCAATATGGCGTAGAATGGCAAAAAGTACCATTCCGGGACAATGTGGGCTGGCGTGTTTAGCGGGTCGGCGGGAATATTGTTTTCCGACTCAATAAAAAACTCAGGATAAAAAAAGACAAAAAAACAAAAGATAACAAGAAAGACACCGAGGCCGAAAAGGTCTTTCGTGGTGAAGTAGGGGTGAAAAGGGATATTGTCTTTCGCATCCAAGTTGAACCCCGAAGGATTGCTGCTTCTGACGTAATGGAGAGCAACCAAATGAATGAGCACCATACCGCAAATTAGAAAAGGAAAAAGGAAATGAAGTACAAAGAACCTATTTATTGTGGCGTCGCCAACGACGAAGTCGCCTCTTAGCCACACGACCACCTCGTCACCAATCATCGGGGTGGCGCCGAAAAGATTGGTAATGACCTGCGCTCCCCAGTAGGACATTTGTCCCCAAGGCAACAAATAGCCCATAAACGCCGTCGCCATTAACAACACCAACAGAACCTGCCCGGTCCACCACATCAACTCGCGGGGGGCACGATAAGTGCCATAGTACAGCGTGCGCGCCATGTGAATGAAGATGACCACGAAGAATGCCGAAGCGCCCGTGGAATGGAGATAGCGTAACAACCACCCATAGTTCACTTCACGCATAATGTGTTCGATCGATGCGAATGCCAGAAGGGCGTCGGGTTTATAATGCATGGCAAGAAACACGCCGCTGATTATCTGGAGTACCAGAACAAAACCAGCTAAGAAACCGAAGTTCCACCAATAGTTGAGGTTTCTGGGCGTTGGGTACTCGGTCAGTTCGTGTTTTATAAATTTGGTCAGCGGGAACCGGCGGTCAATCCAGCTAATGACTAATCTGGCCATAGTAACCTCTAAGTTTTACCAATCAGTAATTTGTCGTCTGCGACGAAATCGTAAGGCGGCAGTTCCAGGTTTTTCGGAGCAGGGCCCTTCAAGACGCGGCCACTCAAGTCATACTCGCTCCCGTGGCAAGGACAAGACCACCCTTTATCCGTTTTATTCGGTACGCAGCCCAAATGGGTACAAATGCCAACAACGACGAGCCATTCGCTTTTTTTGGCGCGCTCCTCGTCCGGCTGAGGGTCTATCCGACTATTCGATTTGGACATCGCTGCGATTTGATCCGGAGAGCGATGTACGACGAAAACCGGCTTTCCTTGCCAGGAGACTGTTTTAGTCTCTCCCTCAGGTATCATACTAAGTTCAATCTCGGTCGTTGCTTTGGAGAGCACGTTCGTCGCGGGATTCATGCTGCTGATAAATGGCCAACAGGCTGCGGCAGCCCCGGCGCCACCAACCGCCGCAGTCACTTTACCGAGAAAGTCACGTCTTTCACGGTCTTCTAATTCTTGTTCGGACACAATGACTCCTTGATTAATTGAAGAAAGGCTTTTTACTTTTGAATTACGAACTACGTCGGACTCGTACAGTTAGAGAAGCCGCTGTTATTTTTGCCGCAATCGGAAACCGGGGTACTATACCCGCTATAACCGAAAATTTACACGGAAATTTTTGGAATGCAAGCATCGTGACCACATGTTGGATCTCATTTTTTCGGCACGAACTGGGATGCCTTGCTCTATTTTTGCGCATAACGTTGGACCGAGTTTCAAGGCTTTTGTTCTTCGACCTTCGCCGCCTAGAGGGCGTAAATGCGGGCTATCCCGTACTCTGGCGCGCTTATTGGTTTAGCTCTACTACAGTGTTTATGTTTCGCCAGGCGAGAGTTAGATGGCTCGGGATCAAAGGTGTGTCAATTTTTTTGTGGGAAACCATTTTGCTCGGGCTATAGTCCTTTCGCTCGGCGAACTCCTCTAGCGCCTGTCGGGAACGGAAATCGTAATGGGCCAGTAGTGGCTCAACATTCGATGTTGTAGTTAAACGCGGTAATGTTGCCCAGATGCCGGGCGCGCGCTTCTCAACCAGCCAGCGTAACGCTTCAAGAGTGATAGACGGCATGTCGCAGGCCGCGACGAGCCACGATACCGTGGGCGCCCAACGCATGGCGGAAAGAATCCCGGACATGGGCCCCTGAACCATGGGAATATCGGGTAATCGTGTATAACTCAAGAGCGGTTTGGGAATCTCCCCGGCACCCACAATCACAACGCGGTCAACCACGTTTTCCAGTTGAGCCATCGTCGTTTCTAACCACGATTTTCCGTCCCTCTCAATAAGATGCTTTGGTCTCCCCATTCGCGTGCTTTTCCCGCCGATAAGCACGCAACCGTAGACCGGAGTGGTTAGCCATTTTTGTGGTAGCCAGCTCTCAAGCATAGATAAAAGTTGCTCGGGTCGGGCGGAATCGCGCTCTAGCGTTGCAATGATGTTGCGCGTTTCAGGCGGCGGGGATGATTCGTTTTCAGCCATTAACCAAATCTTTGGCAACGGTGAATCTTTGTGACCCTCGACCAACACGAGGTCGTAGTGTTGCGATAACTCCGACAAGGTGTGTTCTAGATTGATACTCAATGGCTCGTGAACACGGAGCAGCCCTTCGTTTGGCCCTTGAAGTAGCACGTCAGCGCCTGCATTGAACAGCCTATCGCTGTCCTTTCCCGTGTGGTCGACGTGTATGCCGTGAGCGTCATGTTTCAAGACAGCGACCTTAAAGCCGCGCTGAATAAGTGATGGGAGCACTTGTTCAATAAGGGTCGTTTTTCCCGAACCACTAAAACCGCAAAGGGCTAAAACAGGAAGCTTTTCCCACATGATTTTTCTCGTAAGATTAGTTATAACGTTATAGAAGGTTTTCGGTTAAGCGCAGCCGTAGTTTCGGATAACGGAATTCTATCGTGACAGCAATTGCCAGGCAACGCCCGTCAGGTTCTAGCTCCGCATTGTTAGTTCTGAGCAGGCACCAGGAAATATCCGAGCTCGGCTCGTGGGTGTGATAAATCACTTTCTGGATAGCCGCAGTTCCGCAGTAGCAAGATCCCTGTCCCCCCGGCTAGACTAGAACGCCTAGCAGGCCAGGGGGCCTGCCAATCTACGGCTATCTAGTGACGTGATTCGAATAGATGGATGCGTATTCACCGAGAATGCCGAAAATGTGAACTTACTTGTTGCGCGATTGGGGACGATTGCCAATTAAGGGCCGCGGAAACAAATAATTGTCCAAAGATTGCGCTGGATTTTGGCTCAGATTCAAGGCGCGGCAAAGGGTGCATAATCCCTTTATGTAACCCTTGCCGCAACACAGAAGCTGGGCCAAAAGACAAGTGAGATTGGATGATTATTTGTTTCCGCGGCCCTAAAGTTCAAGCCACGTCTTATTAAACGTTGCTTCGATTTCGGTGTCGTTATTGATGTCCACATCTAAGCGAACGTGCTGAACGTCTATTACGGTCAAGGTCACGCTGGAGTTACTGCCGGTAATTTTCATGCTTCCTGCGGAGAAATCATTGTTGGTCAAGCCATGAAAGGTTGTTAGCGTCTCGATACTCAATGTGCCGAGCCCTTCGCTATTTATGTCTACGGCGATATCGACCGTGTATTGATTTGTGCTCAGATCGGCGGTGCTTTTGAACGTTAAATTACTTAGGTGATTCGTTTTTCCGTCGTCGGTGTAGCTAAAGGAACTCGCGTTCAATTCACCACGTTCAAAAATACCGTCGGAGGTTAAGGCAAACCGAAATTCGCCGTTGAGCAGGCTGTTAGAACGGCGGGCGGTTAACTGTAAATTGTCGAACGCAACGTTGGCGCGAAAATTCCGTGTTGAACCGCTTACATTTGGATTACCAATGAACGAAAAATCACTTATCGAAACGCTGCCATTGAAAACAGTATTTTCCATTGAGCAGCTAAGGTAGTTAAGCGAGAATATATCACCTGAAGAGTAGGTGTTGTCGTCATCTGAGTCGATCCAGGAACCTGTTATGAAGCCATTGTCGCAATTTTCCTGAACCGGCTGAACCGCTTTGATGTGACCCGGCGACATGGTTTCGTTGAATCCACTTAAGCGCTCTAGCTCGTGGGTGATAATCGGCATGATACCATGAAGCTCGCCGTCGTGGGCATCGGCTAGCAAAGCTCGCGTGATGAAATCGCGACTAGCCCTATCGGATCCTAAGAGAATATCAATGGTGCTCGTCGCAATGCGTGCTACGTTGTCGGCGTTTTCCGTCGTGATCGGGACCAATGGCGCCGGCGAGGGAGAAGCCACGTTACCGCTTTCGCCACCTCCACCGCATCCGGTTAGCCCCGCATAGCAGACGAGAGCCGTGACGAAAATGCCCCTTCTGGCTGCTGGTTCCGCTTGGATGGTTCTCACGATGCCGCTTCTCCTTAACTTTAATGGTACAACGGTACACTTGCCTTCACTTAGCGCGTATATATCCCCGCGAACCAAGCTTTCGTCGTCGGATTCTTAACTGTACCCGTGGCGTTTGAGATTTAGGTGTCAATAGCACGCCCTCTTCATTCCATGTCTGCGTTGAAACTCCTCGCAATAGTCCGGCTATTACTCGTCATTTCGCCTTGCCACGAAATGAAT
>CALZJI010000411.1 GCA_945787615.1 uncultured Chromatiaceae bacterium
GTAAAACCGTGGCCATTTACGACTCGTTCTTCCGACAACCAACGCCGCCGTGACGGCCGCTCGCGTTGCTTTTTCGGTAGCTTTACTAGGGACAATCTAACGTATGGAAAGCGTTACATAGCCACGGCGCCAGTTCAATAGTGATAAACCCTCATGCCGATGCTAACTTGTGCTCACAAAGACGCCACATCAATACCTTAAACTCGTTAAATATTAGTATTAATGGAACGACTGTTGGCTAAAAAATGGCGCGGTGCACCACAGGGGAGAGAGTGGCCTTGACGGCAAACTACGGGTCAACACTGAATAGGCGAACAAGCGTCGTAATTCTGCTAGTCCGCACCTGGTTACGGTGCTCATCGATTTCGGTTTTGACGTTCCGAAGGACCTATGCTAACGACGCCATCTACACTCTCCGGAAGACTGAATACGACGCATTAACCCTATGATACTAATAAAAATATTGGTTATGGTCCGCTACTTTTTAGCTGTTGAAGAAGCGCTCATCTGAAGTGCTAAAATGGCCCCGAGTATGCAGCCAACGACAAATGAAAGAATGACCGACTCAATAATAAAATCCATATCTAGAAACCCCCTAGCCTATTCTCAATCCATTGTGGCAACGAATTCGCCACCCCAGACTCCTTAACGGCTGATGACGGGGCTCTTTTAGCTAAACCGAATTACTTATGCCCATTTCCCACCAACGATCGTCGCGAGAGGCGTGTAAGGCACTTAGGGCCGCGGAAAATAATAATTGTCCAACCCTGCTTGTCTTTTTGCTCAGCTTCTGCGTTACGGCAAGTGTTGCATATTCCAATATGCGCCAATTGCCGCGCCTTGAATCTGAACAAAAATCCGGCGCAATCTTTGGACAATTATTTTTTTCCGCGGCCCTTAGATCTCTGAACACGGAAGACGGTATGCCGCGGAGCGCGGGGATGTTCAAGAGCGGTCAGGGCGCAGGAGGCAAGTGCTGACCTTTCTCAGTAACTCGCTTGGTTGTCCACAATCTCGTCCGTTACTAGCCCGTCATCGCGCGTCCAAACCAGGCGGCTTATGTTTTTAAATTTGGCCACGGACATCGCGCCCCGCTTACTGCGTTTGCTTATGTTGGTGTTCTCCATATGGCTGAGCACGCCTTGACGCTCTGCCTCGTAGATTTCGTACGGCTCATGCTCTTCGTCCAGCAATACAAGCACGACGCTATCCCACTCCTGATCGACTTTTAACTGACCAATCCGCTGACCACGTTTCGCCTCATCGATTATCGTTCGACCTTTGATTTGAACACGTTTACCTTCGCGACTACCGTGACCGATTGCGTCATACCCGCCTACGGCCGCGCCAGGTTTCACCAGTTCCAGGTCAAGCAAGCGGGCGGCATCGTACTCCGCAATCTCGGCGCTGACCCCTGCGAGCGGCTTCCCCGTTGCCCGCCGGTAGTCACTGGCTAACTTCCGCGCTTCGGTAATCAATTTGTCGACAGAATAAACACCCACGGCCTGTAATCTCGTTATAAATTATCCCTTTATATCCTTTCACCAAGAAAAATTCCACCTATTCCAAAACTGTAAACGTGTATTCGGCAAAAAACGGCAAAAAACTCATTAGGTTAAACCCAATGCTGAAAAACAGCCCCCAAACCATATATACTAGAGATTCATTGACGAGGGCAGCGAATACACTATGGGCGGTAACAGTTACCCTCCACTAATCAAGGCATTACAGAATCCAAGCGTTTTTCCTCATCCCGTAGGCAACATTGAAGTACTCGAAACTCACATATCTTGGGTAATTCTGACCGGGCGCTATGCTTATAAGATCAAAAAACCCGTCAACCTAGGATTTCTCGACTTTTCTAATCTCGAAAACCGGTCACATTATTGCCACGAAGAGCTACGGCTTAACCGCCGTCTCGCTCCTCAGATCTATTTAGACGTTGTAACGATCACCGGCTCTGCCACTTCACCGAGCTTAAACGGCGAAGGTACGGTCGTGGACTATGCGGTTAGGATGGTCCAGTTCCCTCGCGAGACCCAGTTAGACAACCTAGCCGTGCAAGGTAACTTAACACGTGAACATATTGATCACTTAATACAGCATATCGCCGAATTTCACGGGGAAATTGCCGACATAGCCACCACGCAACACTTTGGCGAAGGTGAAGCAGTATTTGCCCCCGCTCGGGAAAACTACGCCCACATTTTCCCACAACTCAGCGATAGCGCCGAGATCGAGTTGCTTCGCGAACTCGAAAGATGGAGCGATCACGTTGCCGAAGCGAAACACGATGCATTTATATCGCGAAAAGCCAACGGTTTTATTCGCGAGTGTCATGGCGACCTTCATTTAGGTAACATGGCCCTTTTCGAGAACGAACCATTAATCTTCGACTGTATCGAATTCAGCGAAAAATTGCGTTGGATCGATATCATGAGCGACGTGGCGTTCTTGGTCATGGATCTTATTCACCGAAACCGTCCCGAATTCGCGCGGCGGTTCTTAAACGGTTATCTTGAAATAGTTGGCGACTACGAAGGCCTCGCAGTGCTGCCGTTTTACCTCGTTTATCGCGCGCTCGTCCGATGTAAAGTGGAACTTATACGCCTCGACCAACAGCATCAAGTGGAACCGAATGCGCCACTGAACAAATCTGTCTACCGAAGTTACCTCGACGTTGCCCGAGGTTTCACCCAGTCGCGAGCGACAGAAATTATCATTACCCATGGGTTCTCTGGATCGGGAAAATCAACGATTACCCAACTTATCTTAGAGAAGATCGATGCCATACGAGTGCGTTCCGATGTTGAAAGAAAACGGTTACACGGCCTAACGGCGCGACAACGTTCCGATTCAAGGGTACAGAGCGGGCTGTACACGGAGGCGGCGAGCCGCGAGACCTATAATCACCTTCTTGATCTGGCAGAGAAGATAACTGGCGCCGGATATTCCGCTATTATAGACGCTACGTTCTTAAAAAAGGCACAACGGGCGCCCTTTAGAAGGTTGGCGCAAATACTCCACGTACCGTTCGTCATTTTGGATTTCCGAGCGCCAATTGAACTGCTGCGGCATTGGATAACCGAACGCCAGACCAGCGATTTAGATGCCTCGGAAGCCGACCTCTCGGTATTGGATCATCAGCTCCGTAGTCACGAACCACTTTCGGAGGAAGAGCTGCCCCATGTGATTACCGTCAACACGGAGCACGAGGTTGACGTCACGGAAGTCATAGACAAACTTTTAACCTCGGGACGATCGATCCCCTCCCGTTAACCCACATAAGGCGTGTGAAAATCGCAGCGCTAGGCGGACTGACAAACAGATGAAGCAAACGGCGCACAAGCACCCCGCTGCCTACGTTGGGTACGGTAAGCAACCGGCGTTCTCGATTAGGGCCACGGAAAATAACAATTATCCAAAGATTGCGCCAGATTCAAGGCCCGGCACGTGGCGCATATTGGAATAGGCAACACGTGCCGTAACGCAGAAGCTGAGCAAAAAGACAAGCATGGTTGGATAATTATTTTTTCCCGTGGCCCTTAAATCAACCGGTCGAGGCGTTTCGCTTCGCAACAAGCGTGGCGCCCGAACAGTGACGCTAGGCGTGGAGAGAATTAACGGTAAACAGATTTAAAACAAATAGTTATCGTCAACAGAACAACTAAACGTAGTCGCCATGAGCACTTAGCGTTTGCCCCTTGCCCGCGGTTTTTTCGTATTACACTCACTGCGTTGAAGCCAATACGTGACGGTCGTCACAAAGTTCCTCAGAAAAAAGTCGATACAGCATGTAAGGGTATGAGGCAGCGGCTCTTCCCTTCCTTCCCCCCAGCCCCTAAGGCCGCTGCTCCAAGACCCAATTTTTAACCCGAACTGCTTTCCTCCTTTCGCAGTTCGGGTTTTTTTATTTCGGATTCCGCCTTCAAGACAACTCCACATGCGTACTCTCAGCTGAACCGAAGATCCAGCACAAAATAATTGCGATAATCGACAATAACGCAGGACGCCGTGGGTTCCGAAAACTCATAACACGCCCGTTTCCGCGCGTTTGCCCTTTTGACCGTATCGCCGTCAAGCCGCCAACCCGTTCGCAATGATGATGTGAACCGCCAACCTCGGGGCATTCGACGACGTTACCCTGTGCTGGCGACCCGAGAACGAAACGACGTCAATATAAAGACGTCGATATAAAAGTAAGTAACGCACAAAACGATCGGTTTCATGCTATGCGACCTCGGTCGTGTTATCTAATCAAACGAGGTTGACGTAACGCCTGTTAAACGTCAAGATTTACAACGGTTACGCGTTTTCGGGACCCACAGGTCTGTTTCAAACGCTGATGGCAACTTGAATGGCAGTTCGCCACCTACGGGGAAATTATGGATAAAGAAATGAAAGAAAACGTGAAGCGACGCGAGCCCTGGATTCGCGGTTTATACATGCTACTTTTTCTCGTGATCTATAGCGTCGCTGAGATCGTGTTCGCGGCTGTAGTCGTGTTCCAGTTTATATCCAGTGTAATCACCGGCAACACAAACCAAAGGTTACTCGAATTCGGACAAAGCCTCAGCACTTATTTGTATCAAACGTTGAAATACTTCAGCTATAACACTGAAGAGAAACCCTTTCCGTTCGCCCCCTGGCCCGAGAGTGAATCACCCTCCTCTAAATCCGACACGTAAGAAAATCCTAAACTCATCGATAACCCGCACCTATCACAGACAGGCAAGTGTATCTTTATGGAGTACAGCCGAACGGCTTCACTGGTAAGGTTCAACATGCGGATGCCAAAGTTGGTGGCACCTACAAGATGTCGTTCACGAACTTCACCACAGGTCACAGTCACTCTTTTGGCGGAGAGTATCTTGAACTGGTGCCATACGAACTTATCCGGCACACAGACAAATTCGACGACCCGAACTTGCCCGGAGAAATGCAGACGACGGTATCCTTCAAGAAGGTGTCCTGCGGAACTTGAACATAGTGCAAGAAGGAATACCCGAAACCATTCCGCCCGAGGCCTGCTATCTCGGTTGGCAAGAATCGCTCACGCTACGTGCACAACTCGTCGAGGCGAAGATTCCAGGGTAACGCCTAACGAATAAGGATAGAACGTGGCTCGTTCCTCGCACGATCCATCCTTAGGGCCGCGGAAACAAATAATCATCCAATTTTGCTTGCCTTTTTGGCCCAGCTTCTGTGTTGCGGCACGGGTTACATAAAGGGATTATGCGCCCCTTGCCGCGCCTTGAATCTGAGCAAAAATCCGGCGCAATCTTTGGACAATTATTTATTTCCGCGGCCCTTATTCGTTATGTTTAATTTTGGCCTGGCATCTGTATTAACTCTGACACCTCAAGCGAACCGCCAATATCAAGAAAAGGGCAACCCTTTGCAATCAACAGTGCCGCCTCCATGGAATCAACTTCAATTATTGTAAAACCAGACATTGACGTTGTGCCTCCAGTGGTAACAGTACCATCAGAGTTTACTGTGCTCGTATTCTTAAGCGGATTAGCGGGACTAACTGCTGAGTCGCCCAATGAAGATAACCATTCTTTATATTTCGCGAAATGTTGCTTACCTTCCTCTGGGCTAGATGGCTTATCGCCGCCTAGATAAGTAATAATGAATTGAGGCATTTCTTTCTCCTTATTTTAGTAATTTGCTCTAGCAATAAACATCCGCGGTAGGAACGCCGGTTACCCAGCGCCCCCCCACTTTACCGGACGTGAACTTTTTTCGAGTAGGCAACCATTGCCAGGTTACCCCCGGGTTCCGCAGGCTCCACCACGGGCTACATCTTGGGTTAGCAGCGAGGAATAGTTTAAAAA
>CALZJI010000412.1 GCA_945787615.1 uncultured Chromatiaceae bacterium
ACATCGCGGAAACTGAGGGAAAATCGGTGGTAGAGCCAAACGGCATGCGCGATAATTTCTGCTGGATAGCGAAATCCACGGTAGGGACTTGTAGTATTTATCATAAGTGTATGATGTCACGCATACAGCGTCCGTTACAAGTCGCGCGTCGCCGTTAAGTTGACAGTACCAATTGAAGATCAGTTCCACATATTCCTGCCATCCGCACGCGGACCCGCGCTTCGCCGGCGGTTAATAATGGATCGGGAAGATCGCTTTTGTAAACGATGGTTTGATTCTCTAGCCAGATGCCTCTCATATTTTCAGAATAAGACAGGAAGGGTGAATGTGCAATAATCGGCGTTTACGCAACGGTCTCAGCGCTTGA
>CALZJI010000413.1 GCA_945787615.1 uncultured Chromatiaceae bacterium
GGTAGTGACGAAGGGCTTTATGAGGGCGAAGGTCCGGCGCATCCCATTAATCTAGACGGCTTCGCCCTCGCCCGCTACCCGGTCACCAACGCCGAATGGAAGCTGTTCAAGGAAGCCGGAGGCTATGACGATGAACGCTGGTGGGTAAGCGATGCGGCCAAAGCGTGGCGGCGCGGTGAAAACACGGATGAAGGGCCGAAACAACAGTGGCGGGACAATCGAAAAAACCTCCAAGATAATTTTGAAGCCATCCAAACGTTGCTGAAGGATGGAAAGATCACCAGCAAAGAAGCCGACGATTGGACAACCATCGCCCGCTGGAGTGATGAAGAATTCAACGATTGGCTCGATGGCGAGTTTCCCGGCGGGCGCCATACTCAACCTGGCTACTGGAACGACAGTAGTTTTAACAATCCGGCGCAACCAGTGGTGGGCATTTGCTGGTTCGAGGCATTGGCCTATTGTGCTTGGCTGAGCGCCCAAACAAAGCTTACGTTTA
>CALZJI010000414.1 GCA_945787615.1 uncultured Chromatiaceae bacterium
ATAACATGCCGGAATATACGTTACGCTCCGGCGGGCCGTCGATGTCCATTTCGCTTGTGATTAAAGAAACCGGTTTAAGGCCAAGTACCTCGCAGGCACGTCAGGCAGTTCGCGGCGGCGGGGTTCGAGTGAACGGGGAACGAATCGACGACGAAAAACAGGAGCTTGACGCAGGAGCGTCCTACGTTGTTCAGGTTGGAAAGCGCGCCTTTGCGAGAGTTACCATAGAACAAACTTAGGCCTCGCGTCAAAACGATCGCGTAATCGTTGGCCTAGATATGGCTCTAAACGGCAAACGGTTTAGGGCCACAGTGCTTTTTCTAGGTCTAGGTCAAACTCTATATATTACTCAATATTACTCAAGGATAAACCCCTAGAACACGTATGGGCTTTTGCATTTTATCCTACCTTGGTAATATAGTCTTCAAGGAAATAGTTGACCTTTCGCCGCAAACGATTATACTCTCCGCCGCTCTACGGATAACCCATGACGTTATTTTCGCGGAGCGAAGCCGTTTGAAAAGGTTTCTGACAAAGGTGTTGACGGCTTGAATTTCGGCAGTATAATG
>CALZJI010000415.1 GCA_945787615.1 uncultured Chromatiaceae bacterium
CATTCCATGTCTGCGTTGAAACTCCTCGCAATAGTCCGGCTATTACTCGTCATTTCGCCTTGCCACGAAATGAATATGACGCACTCTTAACACCTAAATCTCAAACGCCACGGGTATATAATTTTTCAAAGGACATTGTTTTTGCACCGGGCTCCGAACGGAACACCTGCACCGGACATAAACGACTCAAACACGACGTACTTGGGAAAACACAAGTAGATATGAGCACCACACGCTGTGGCGCTCATATCCGCGCGGCGTTTGCTAGAAGTTCTGCCCCGAACATTTCTTAGTTTTAGTATTGTAATTACCACAACGAACGGGATCAGTCCAGTCCGCAACGATGTCTACACTTCCGGCCAAATAATCGGACCACGCATCGCCGGGAACCGTGCCATCGGTTTCCCAAACCACCTCGAATTGGCCATCATCCTGGATCTCCCCGATGAGCACGGGTTTTGACAAGTGGTGGTTCTTGTTCATCACCGCAACACCGCCAGTGAGATTAGGCGCTTCGATGCCAATCATGGCCTCGGCAACGGCATCGGCGTCCGTTTTACCCGCCTTCTCCACTGCTTTCACCCACATGTTAAAGCCAATGTAGTGTGCTTCCATGGGATCGTTGGAGACGCGCTTTTTGTCCTTTATAAAGGCGTGCCATTGCTCTATGAAGGCGTCGTTGTCCTCAGAATCCACGCTCATGAAATAATTCCAGGCCGCCAAGTGCCCGACCAGCGGTTTGGTATCGATACCGGAGAGCTCTTCTTCACCCACTGAGAATGCCACCACCGGAATGTCTTCGGCGGAGACGCCTTGGTTACCCAGCTCTTTGTAGAAAGGGACATTGGCATCGCCGTTGATGGTGGAGACAACCGCTGTTTTCTTTCCGGCCGAACCGAATTTCTTAATGTCAGCAACGATACTTTGCCAATCGGAATGGCCAAACGGCGTATAGTTGATCATCATGTCCGCATCGGCCACGCCTTTGGCTTTAAGGTAGGCTTCAAGAATCTTATTGGTGGTACGTGGATAAACGTAGTCGGTACCGGCAAGCACCCACCGTTTGACGCCGACCTCATTCATTAAATAGTCAACGGCGGGAACGGCTTGTTGATTAGGCGCGGCGCCCGTGTAGAAAACATTCTTGGACGACTCTTCGCCCTCGTATTGTACGGGATAAAACAATAAACCGTTCAACTCTTCGATCACAGGTAGTACGGACTTACGCGAAACGGACGTCCAGCACCCGAAAATCACATCGACTTTTTCTTTCTCGATCAACTCTCGGGTTTTCTCTGCAAATAACGGCCAGTTTGACGCGGGATCAACAACAACGGCTTCGAGCTGCTTACCCAACACCCCGCCTTTCTTGTTCTGTTCGTCGATCAACATCAGCATGGTGTCTTTGAGCGTCGTCTCACTAATGGCCATGGTGCCGGATAGCGAGTGCAAAATTCCGACCTTAATGGTGTCTTTCGCGTTGGCCGCTTGAATACCCAAAAAAGCGATGGCCAACACTGAGACCCACTTAGAAACTGTGTTCTTCATGAGATTCTCCTTGATTTTTATAAAGCGCTAAGAAATGACGCGGTAGAAAAAAATTGCGTGCCCTCATTACACTCCCACTCGTGTTGTTCTTTATAATTCTTTCTTCTTATTGTTGATGTGTTTATGTCTGAGACGTACCACGGAGAGCACGCAAACCTTTTTAGTTCTTCGATACAGCCGGATAAGGATTACTTACCGATGTCAAAAGACAAGTCGTAGCCGACGAAGAACAGCGGGTTTTCTTCAACGCCAGCATCATCATCCAAATCGGAGAAGGCCACACTTACTCCAAGCGAGAGTTCGTCCGTCGCAGAATACATGAACGTTAAATGGCTGTACTCGTCAGGAGGCGTTGTACCCGACCCAGGGGTTTCTAAGTCCCAGATCCCAAACGTGAGACTGAAACTCTGCCATTCCCCGGTGATCGTGAAATAATTGTTCTCATCTTCGTCTTTCGGCGTACCTTCTGGCGCCTCGGTTTGAATATACGCAGCAGCGCTGATCGGACCGTAGCCCACGCTCAAAATTAGCTCATGGAGGTCCTGATCGAACAAGCCATCATCCGGATGGGTGCCGTCTTCCGGATAGAGATAGAGCCAATAAGAAATGTCATAGCGAAATTCACCGGCACTACCGCCGTAACCGAAATATAAGTCCGTCTCATGGCCACCAGATTCATCGAGGTTTACCTCTGTAACAGCGTCTACCGGAGTGCCTCCTCCTTCTCTAGCGGCTTGTTCTGTTCCGAATGAGATTTCTCGACTTTGGCTTTCGCTGGTCGCCCAGGCCCCGGCATAAAACCCGCTTTCGTGTCCGTATTCTATCCCACCGTGTACCTGAGGAGCATCCGGTGTCAAATTAAGCCCGCGCCACAAATACATATTGGCCACACCAACACTCGCCGAAAGATCGGCCGAAGCCATTGTGGGCACAGCCATACCCGTTGCTGCTGCAATAGACGCCGCAATCGCTACGGAACTACCTCCCAAAGTATTTCTTCTCATTTAACATACTCCTCGTTGTTTATGGCAAAGAATATAGAATCCAAAACCTACTCAAGGCCTACGTAGCACGTGACGCACGATCGCAGCCCCTTCTTAGCGCCCCTGCGAGGTAC